>JAGYHI010000007.1 GCA_018457335.1 Candidatus Altimarinota bacterium
AAAATAATAAAGAAAATCAAAATTTTTCCAAAAAAGACTTGTTTTTTTTTTTTTTGATTATTATTATAATGGTATTGTTTTATAATTTTTTAGCTTATGAATAATAATTCTTTTTGAGCTTATAAAAGTTCTGCTGATTATGAAAACTATGATCATGAGCATGTTGCTCATCAAATAATTACTTATAATAATACTGATGATGAAGAAAATAATCTCAGCATTCTAGGGTATAATGAGTATTATCCAGATGAAGAAAATTGAGATTATTAAAAATATTTTCTAAAATTTTCTTTTATGAACAATAATCAAGAATTCTCGCTCCCTTCACTTGAGACAATTAGCGAGGTAAATATGTTAAAAGCGATTCATTTTCCAATAGAAAAAAATCTCATTGTAGAATGAACACCATGAACTGGAAAAACAGTCGTAGCACTTCATCGATATTTTGAACTCAAAAAACAAAATAAAGAGTGTTTATTTCTCTGTTTTAATAGACTGCTTAAAGAGTTTATCCAAAAAAATAGCTATTATTCAAAATATGATATCAATACTTTTGACGGATTTATTTATAAATATAAAAAAAGTGAGAAATTCATCACGAGTATGGATTCAGAAGAAATAGAAAAAATTTTTTCAAATATAATCAAAGAGCGAGGAAACATAGAATATAATTCTATTATTATAGACGAAGCACAAGATCTTACTTTATCTATTTTGGAGAATCTTCATATTTTAACAAAAACTCTATGTTTTTGTCTAGATGAGCGACAAACTCTTTGAGATGCCTCTGGAAAACATCAAGAGTATATTACCATAGATGCTATCTATAATACTTTTCCTGGTATTACAAAGATAAATCTCACACGAAATTTCCGAAACAGTAAGGAAATTTATGAGTGGGCAGCAAACAAATTTATGAAGGGAAATGAAAGTGCAACCGATCCGCAGCTTACAAAAAATGCTCCTCATATAGAAGATTCTACTAGTGAATTTATCACCGGAAAAAATACCATAGAATCTCAATGAGAGGCTATTTGTCAAATCCTAAAAGAGCTTCCAAATAATAAAACCTGTGGGATTCTTGTACCTGATACAGATACTGTAAAAAGTATCTCGAAATACCTTACTCAGCAGGGTATTAAACATGGAAGCTATATATCTGGAAAAAGAGAGCAAACCGATTATTTTCAAAATATCTTTATTGCCAATCATTTTACTTGCAAATGACTAGAATTTGACTGGGTAATAGTACTTGTAAACAAAACGACAAATACTGACTATATCAATGAACGATACTATGTACTTTCTACCCGTGCTAAAGAGCGACTTCGATTTATTTCTACATTTTAATTTTTTAAAATATTATGAACGAATTTGCTTGGTGATATACACCAGAAACCGATGAAACTACTCTTTTAAAAAATACTCTTAAAACAGCCTATGATTCACTGAATAAAAGGAATCAATTTTCTGCCGAAACATATGAACAATATCGCAATACAATAAGTGCTATTGAGATCCGATTTTGATTGCTTTCACAAGGTCAAAATATTCGCGAAGAATATACGATTGTTTTTCGTCAATGGATTCGCGCAATGATTATCCAGCAGGATTGGCGAGAGATTGATAACTATCTTGGATATTTTGATGAACACGATTGGATCGTAATGAAAGTCAATGCACTCAAGTACTTTAGGTTACTTCATAACCCAGAACAAGAACTTCCGCAAAACACTTTTCCACTTCTCGAACATCTTGAAAAAATTTATCAAAAGTATCCAGAAAGACTCACGGATATTGCTTTGCTTTTTATGGAGTACCAAGATAGACTTTCACAACTTTCTTCGTACAAGAGTAAAGAATTTTTTGAGAAGATAGAGCGCCATAAAATGCATCAGATACTCCTAAAAGATAAAAATTATCAAAATTATGTTTCATATCGAAATATAAATTATATTGATTGGATATTTGAAGAAAAGCAAGATGAAGAAGATAAAAATAAACAAGAAATACAAACACTCAAAACAGAAATCACAAAACTCGAAGAGGAAAATAGAGAACTCAAAAAGACACTCCAAAAAGAAAACCAATCCCACGAAAACACACTCAACGAACTTCTCAATATAGAAAAGACAAAGACGAACAATCTCGAGAAAAGAATCAAAAAAATCATGCAAGAAAATGAAGTCCTAAAGCAACAATGTAAAACACTCGAAGATGAACTCCAAAAACGAACAGATACTTTCAAGGAAGAGCAACAAAACGATGAGATTAAAACTCAACAACTCAAAGACTGTTCACAATATAAAATTGGAATCATATTTGGTTCTCAAAAATCGGTAAAGGATTTTAAAAGAGATATAAATAAAAATGTAATTTATCACAAGTACGGACTCTCAAAAGAAAATTTTGAAATACTCAATGAAAAATTTGAACAACAAAAACGATTTAATATAAATAGCCTTAAAAATCGACTCTATGAAGGACTTACAAGTAACCCGCTTGATTTCGTAGTGGTTTTCGAACTTGATCATGAAACCGAACTCAATACTATGGTTAATAGTGAAGAATTTAAAAATCGCTTTTATATCTCCAATCAAGACGGTCAACACTACTCAAAAAGAACTTTTGCAGAAATGATAGAAAGTGGAATCACTTATATACAAAATTCTAATTCTTAATTTTTTAATGTTTTGTAGATATGAGCAAATATAATATATGGTGATATGATACTAATGGGTATGATGTATATGGACATGATAGAAATGGATTTAATATAAAATGAATTCACAAAATAACGAAAAAGAAATATGATAGTGACTGATATAATAAGGAGGGGTATAATAGAAGGGGATATGATAAAGATTGATACGATAAGAATAATTTTAATATAAAATGAATTCACAAAATCACAAATACAGAATATAATCAAAGAGGATTTAATAAAAATGGATTTGATAAAGATTGATACGATAGAAAGTGATATAACAAAAATGGATTTGATAAATTCTGATTCAATAAAGATTGATACGATAAAAAAGGCTTTAACATATATTGATATCATCAAAATTGATTTGACAGAGAAGGATTTGATATGGATTGATTCAATGAAGAATGAATCCATAAGCATACTTGAACAGAATATAATGAATATGGATATAATCAGTATAACTTTGATGAAAATTGATTTAATAAAGAATGAATTCATAAAAATTGAACCTTTTATAATGAAAATTGATATAATATAAAATGATTTGATCAGGAGTGATACGATGAAGATTGATATGACAAAGATTGATATTGAAGAAATGGATATAATCGGGAATGATACTGAAGAAATGGATATAATCGGGAATGATACTGAAGAAATGGATTTAATAAAGCATGACTTGATAAAGATGGTTTTGATATGGAATGATACAATAAAGAAGGGTATGATAGAAATGGTTTTAGTAAAGATGGATATAATCGGGAATGACATAATAAAAGATGATTTAATAAGGAGTGAATCCATCATACAACTAACACAAAATATGATGAAAATTGATATGATACCTTTGGTTATGATTGTAATTGATTTAATGAAGATGGATATAACCAAGAAGGAACATCTTTTCAATCTCATATCAATCAACTTTTAAATTTTGATAAATATATAGAAGCAAATCGACTGTATTTTTCTAGAAAAATAGTGTATGAAAATTTTATAGATTGGGAAACAATTCTAGAAAAATACTTATGAAAGTATTTTAAAAAATACAATATACTGTATCCACATACACCATCTAGAGAACAAAAAGCAGTGATTACAAATCTTGATAAACACCTTCTCGTGCAGGCGCGAGCTGGATCAGGAAAGACTACTACTATGATTTGGAAAACACATTTTCTCCACCATGTACTTAAAATACCTACAAATGAGATACTTTTTGTAGCTTTTAATAAAAAGGCTGTGGAAGACATCAAAAAAAGTTGTCAAAGAAAAGGATTTTGAGAGTTTCAAAATGCGTGCACTTTTCATAGTTTAGCTGGAAAAATTCTCAACGCATTTAAAATGTATGAAAATAATGAACAAGAAGATATAAAAAGAATGTCGCAGATTTATCAAGTGATCAATCTCCTTATAGGGGTAAATGATGAAAATCTTACTGATGAACAAAAACAAAATCGAAAATACTTTTACGATGCCATAAAATATAATGATTACGCTGATTGTGAGAGACCTGATAAAATAAAGGAATTTACACAATCTAAGGAAAAAAACTATAAAAGTAAGAAAAAATCTATAAAATATGACTCTTTTTATAAAACCCTTGCTGGAGATGAGGTAGAGACTCGAGAACAAAAATGGATTGGCGATTTTTTGTATGAATATGGTTATAAAAATAATAATAAAATTAGTAGATATGGAACTTTTATTCGTGGATATACACCTTTCAATGGAGATAAAGAAATTTTTGATGAAAGAAAATTTAGTTTTTATATTGATATGGAGCAAACGGAAAATATACAACCAAATAAACAAGAAAATAACAAAATAAATGAAAACCAAATTACAGAAGAAACTGATATTTTTTCTGAAATTTGATTATTTTTGTCTCATTTTTTGGGGAAGTCAAAAGATAGCAGAGATGAGGACGAGGAAAGGGATATTTTTGCTGAAATAGGAATTGATGAGCATAAATTTGATGGAAGTAAACTCTATATAGATGTTTGCTGAGATGAACTTGGAAAATACAGAAAAAAATGGTTTGATAATCACCCAGAAGTTGGGAAATATTTTTGGATCCCAAATAATATCTCTGATCAATATACAAAAAAATGAGGCAGAAAACAATTTGAAGAATATTTAAAGAAAGAACTGAAAGAGAAGTTTTGATTCCAAAACAAAAAACGAGACATAAATGATCTTTACAATAGTGTTTCTAAAGAATCAAGAAGCGGAATAGAAAGTATGATTGAAAATTTTATTAATCGTGCAAAACAACGAAGATGGAGTATTAATGAAATAAAAGAAAAAGCTGAAAATTTTATTCATATAACTGAAGTTTATTCATTTTATCAATTTGCAATTAATGCTTATAACATATATGAAACGCTCCTAACTCAAGCAAATAGAAAAGATTATAATGACATACTTTCATTAGCAATTGATACGATAGAAATGCGAGAAAAACTTCCGAGTATTTGGAGTGGAAAAAAAGAAGAAATAAACACAAAAAAAATCAACCTATCTCAGTTAAAATATCTTATTGTTGATGAGTTTCAAGATGTTTCAGAGCTTTTTTATGGACTTATCAATGTTTTACGAAAATATAATCCAAACATGAATATTGTGTGTGTTTGAGATGATTGGCAGAGAATTAACTCTTTTGCTTGATCACAATGAAAATATATAGAAAACTTTTGACAATATTTTAAACATCCAACCATTTTACCACTTAATATTACACACCGATGTTCTCAAATTATCACTGATAAGGTAGATGAATTTACTTCTCATTCTGTAAAAATGCAATCAGTAATTCATAATTCCAGTGATATTATTACTGGATCAGAAATTAGAAAAATATATATTGAAAATAAGCCATTAAACAAACTAGAGTTTTCTCGTGATAGGAAATATGATTTATGGAAAGATAAAAGTACAAACTGGGAAGCAGTCAAAACTATAAAATATATTTGTGAAAAGTTTGCTGATAGAAGAAATTTTGGTGATTGGAGAAATAAGAAAGTATTAATTCTTTCTCGTACTAATAAAATAGAAGGAATGAACATATTCGATGAAAATGATTCTAATAAAAATATTGTAAAAACTCCACTTATTGAAGCAATAATTAAAACATATGAGGAAAAGCGATGAAAATGAAAAAAATTTACTCATGAAAAGAAAAAAGAGGCAAGAAAAATCTTAAATAAAAATATAGAAATGATAACAGCTCATAAATCAAAAGGAATGGAGGCAGATATTGTATTTATTGTTGGACACGGAAAAGACTGGTGTAAAATTCATCCAAATACAAAATTTGGTATTATTTTTTGAGATACAGAAAGTGAAGCACTTCGAGAAGAAGAGAGGCTTTATTATGTAGCTATGACCCGAGCGAAACATAAAATCTTTTTTATTTCTCATAATCATGAAAATCCAGATATCAGCCATCCTTTTTCAACATCTCATCAAATAAACAATAGTACAAAAATAAATAGTCCACAAAATTTTTCATGAAATGATTTCATAAAAATAGAAGATATCCCATTTTAAAAATCATCAAAAAACTCCTTTTTTAAAAAAGGAGTTTTTTGATGAAAAAGTTTTTTACAGTACCTTATCAATAAGTCCATACTTCACTGCTTCTTTTGAAGTCATATAATTATCACGATCACAGTCTTTGCGGATAGTTTCGAGGTCTTGACCGGTGTGGTCAGCGAGAATTTTATAGAGTGTGTCCCCAGTTTTCATGATGTGATCGGCAGCGATTTTGATGTCAACTGCTTGACCTTCCATCCCACCAAGTGGCTGATGAATCATGACTTCCGAGTGTTTGAGTGCATAGCGTTTTCCTTTGGCACCACCCGCGAGGATAATTGACCCCATAGAAGCTGCGAGCCCGACACAAATTGTAATAACATCTGGTTTGATATATTGCATCGTGTCATAAATCGCGAGCCCAGCCGTCACATGCCCACCCGGAGAATTAACATACATAGTAATCGGTTTTTTTGGGTCCATTTTTTCGAGGAAGAGAAGTTGCGCGACGACAGTATTTGCCACCCCAGCATCAATGGCATCTCCAAGGAAAATTACGCGATCTTCGAGAAGTCGAGAATAAATATCATAGGCTCGCTCCTGACCACCGACTTTGTCGATAACCGTCGGAATGAGTGAGGATTTTGGTTGTTTTGCTTGTGAATAAAGATTATTTGATGATTGGGAATAAAGTTCCATAATTTTGAATTAAAAAAATACCTAATTAGTATACAAAAAAACTTGAAAAAAGCAAAAAAAAGAGTGAAGAAATTTTCCCCCTTTACTTCTGGGGGATTTTTTGTATAATGCTCGCATGAAAACAAAGAAAAAAATCCTGCTTTTTCACGATATTTTCTTGATGAAGGGTGGGGCAGAGCGGATGAATATCGAGATTGCAAAAATCCTCGATGCTGACATCGCGACGGCATACTGGTCGCCAGATTGCTACGACGCAAAATCCATGGGATTTCAAGGAAAAATCATCCAAGTCGACCCAAATTTTAAAAAATGATGACTGGGATTTTTGAAGATGAAATGGCGATTTTTCCACTCAAAGAAAACTCTCAAAGACTATGATATAGTTTTTTTCTCAAATGAAGCAATTTCTGCAATTTGGGGACTTTCAAAACACCAAAAAAGTTTTTATTATGCTCACTCGATTTCTCGCCACCTTTTCGATCTCTACGACGAGTATCTCGCAAAAGTCTCAAAAATCAGAAAAATCCCATACATAATCCTCGCTTTTTTTCTCAAAAAACTCTACCTCGCTGAAATAAAAAAAGTCGACACTATTTTTGTAAACTCGAAAGCCAATCAAAAAAGGGTAGAGAAGTGGCTAGGTCGAAATGATGCAAAAATCCTCTATCCACCAGTAGATACAGATAAATTTTTTCCAAAAAAAGATAATGCAATTTTTCGCAATATATTTCCAGACTTTCCAGAGTCGTATTTTCTCTCTTTTTCTCGGCTGACTTTCGCGAAGCGAGTCGATGAAATTATCAAAGCCTTTAAAAACTTACCAAGTAAAAATCTTGTCGTGCTTTTCGGAGCAGAAGACTCCCAAAGGGAAAAGTTTATGCAACTTGCAAAAATTAAGCCAACCAAACAAAAAGGGAAACTCCTTCAAAGTGAAAAATATCCAAATATTTTCTTTTACTCTCTTAAAGACAATAATCTACTTGTGGATATTATCCAAAACGCTACTGCTAGTATCGCTATCAGCAAAAATGAAGACTTTGGAATGATAACCATCGAGTCCGCGGCCTGCGGGACGTCAGTCATCGCAGTCAATGAGTGAGGTTATAAAGAGACTATCAAAGTCTGAAAAAATGGACTCTTTCTCCCAGAAAACCTCCCAATCCAAGAAGGAATTGAAAAAGTTATTTTAGAGACTTCAAATGAAGAATTTTCTAATATTGCAAAAAATTGCAATAAATCAATAGAAGAATTTTCTTTAAAAAATTTTGAGAAGAAATTGAGAGGATTTATAAAAAATTAATTTTTCTACCCTCTCTCCCTCATCCACTTTTCTAACTCCTGGGTACTAGCAAGAGAGATTTTAGTCGTCTTTTCTTTTCCTGAAATACTTATAAAAATCTCGATGATTCATTTTTCTTGTGACTCGAGGAATTTTTTGAGGTCAAGGAGATCGTCTCGCGTCCAGAAAGGAGGAATAGCAAGTGTGTATTTTGTGATGACTTTCATCGAGTTATCTCATTTTTTAAATCGGTCTGCTAATGCGAAAAATTGCGATATGGTAAAGACCTTTACAGAACTCGTATCCACTTTACTCGTTTCTTCTCGCTTACCAAAGAAAGGTGATGGCGCAATAGAAATCTCGTTTCGCTCATCATCAAATCGAACCTTTCAATTGGCAATGACCATGTGATCTTCGAGGATTTTATGCTCGTAGGCGTCAAAATCTTTTGGAAAAATCAAGATTCTAAAATCAAATCATTTACTTTCCACGCGAGCAATAAGCATCTTTCCACCGGATTTTGTCGGGATATGTCGCACTTCCGCAATGAAGCCAATGAGTGTAACATATTGCGAATCATCTTTTTGTTTTTTTTGTGGTTTTTTCTTTTTCGTTTTGTCTTCTGAGTCAGTCTTTTTTTCTGTTTCTTCTTTTGATTTTTCTTCATTTTTTTCCACATCTTCCGTCAAATCTCCACCATTGTTTTGCTTTTCTATCCAATCATAAATAATTTTTGTGTTCTTAGATTTTTCTTCAACAAAATCACCGACCATTTCCATAGGATGCCCAGAAACCGGGTACCCAATCATCGCTTTTTCTCCTTTCATTTTCTCTTCAAAACTCATCGGCTCAGCTCGAACCAACTCAAAGGACATTTCGTGAGTATCACTCATCATATCAAAAAGTCCGATTTGAGAAGTTTCATTTTTGTGGTCGATTTCTTTGAGGTAGGCGGTCATTTTTGGAATACTTTTCAAGAGAGAATTACGCTCGCCAAACTGGTCCAGCGCCCCAGAAAAGATAAGAGATTCGAGGGATTTTTTATTAATAACCGCACCACCAGTCCGCGCGATAAAATCCTCAATCGAAGTAAATTTTTTCTCCTTTACACTTTCGCGAATTTTCGTAATAGGCACATCTCAGAGTCACTTGATCGCCTTGAGCCCAAAACGAATATGTTCATTATCAATGAAAGTAAAGTGTCCACGAGATTCGTTGACATCTGGTGGCAAAATCTCGATTCATTTTGCACGCGCTTCTTCGATTTCCATACGGATTCGATCCGTATCTTCCTCATCACTCACCATCAGTGCCACGATGGATTCAGTCGGATAATAAGCCTTCATATATGCGGTTTGATAGGCAATCATCGAGTAGCAGGCCGCGTGCGATTTATTAAAACCATACCCCGCAAAAGGCTCGATAATATCATCAAATATATACACTGCGAGATCTTTTGGATGCCCTGCCTTGACCGCCGCATCGATAAATTTTTCTCGCTGCTCCATGAGGAGTTCGTATTTTTTCTTACCGATGGCACGGCGCAGGATATCAGCCTCACCAAGTGAAAATCCCGCAAACGCCTGTACAATCTGCATAATCTGCTCCTGATATACAGCAATTCCATAGGTTGGTTTCAAAATATTTTCAAGAGAAGGATGCGGATATTCGACGGTTTTTCGTCAGAATTTTCGGTCGATAAATTCAGGGATATACTGCAAAGGTCCTGGTCGATACAGCGATACCATCGCAATCAAATCCTCAAAACTCGACGGCTTCAAGTCTTTTAAATATCGGCGCATTCCCGTAGACTCAAACTGAAAAACCCCCGTCGTATCTCCCTCTCCAAAGAGTGCAAGCACTTTTGGGTCTTCGTAGTCAATTTTCAAAAGATCAATATCGACTTTGTGAACATCTTTTACGATTTTGACGGCGCGATCAAGGATAGCAAGGTTTCGGAGTCCGAGGAAATCCATTTTGAGAAGGCCGAGTTCTTCGAGGGGACCAGCTGAAAACTGCGTCACCGTCGTCGTCGGATCCTTTGGTGGTGGCTGCAAAGGGCAAAAATGTGTCATCGGCTCCGGCGCAATGATAACCGCACAAGCGTGGACTCCAAGTTGGCGCACTGTTCCTTCGAGGCGAATCGCACTATCAATGACTTTTCGATAATTGACATCATTTTCGTAGGCATTTTTAAAATCTGGTGACTCCTCGAGGGCTCACTTGAGGGAAATACCCGGCTTTGCTGGAATAAGTTTCGCAAATTCATTCATCTGCGCAAAGGGAATACCAAGTGCTTTTCCAGCATCTTTGACCGCAGCACGAGCCGCGAGCGTCCCAAAAGTACAAACCTGTGTGACGTGATCAGCACCATATTTTTCGCGGACATAATGAAGTACCTTATCACGACCCTCATCAGAAAAATCCACATCGATATCAGGCATCGATACACGAGAGGGATTCAAAAATCGCTCAAAGAGAAGTCCATATCGTACTGGATCGATATCAGTAATCCCCGAAAGATAGGCAAGTATCGCCCCAGCCGCTGATCATCGACCTGGTCCAACTGGTACATCATGCTCTTTTCCATACAAGATAAAATCCGCCACGATACAAAAATATCCATTAAATCCCATGATATTCACAACGGCAAGTTCGTACTCGAGACGATTGACAAGGTATTTTTTCTCATCAGAAAGTCCAGCGACCAGTTCTTTTTTTTCTTCTGAATAGGTTGACTCAGCAATTTCATGAAGCTCTTCGACAGAAATCGTATTAATGGCGCGATCTTCTTTTGGTATTACCAATTTTTGCAATAAGATATTTTTTTGGTGTTCATCGATATTGAAATCGTATCGATGATTGAGTCCATCGATACAAAGTGTTCGCAAAAGCCATTCTTCGGCTTCGAAAAGTTGAAATGGTTTTTTTGCGGTTTCATTGTATTTTTTGACTTCTGCTCGGTATTTTTGAAATCGTACTTTTTCCTCGTCAGAAAGAGGGAAAACTGGAATCTTGTAATCACCATAATCAATTTTTAAATCGATCATATCGGCGATTTTTTTCGTATTTTCATAGGCTTCTGGTGCGTAGACAAAGAGTTCTTTCATCTCATCGGATGACCGAATCGAATAATCACCCTCCATCAAAGTGTTACGATCTGGATCATCGAGTTCGCGACCAGCCGAAACTGCTGACATCATATCTTGAACTTCAGCATCCTCTATCGTGATGTAATATGCATTATTTGTACCGACATATTGATAATTGCGATTTTTTGCAATACGGATAATCGTGTCATTAATTTTCGGTTGCATCGGCCTATCTGGATGTTCTTGGATTTCGAGGAAAAAATTTTCTGCTCAAAAAACTCATCTATAATACTCAATCCTCTCGACAATTTCATCATCTTCACGACCCATAATAATAAGTTGTCCAATCTCACCATACATCGACCCAGAAAGTGCAATGATATCACTCGAAAACTCTTCTAAAAGTTCGAAATCAATTCGTGGCTGACCATAAAAATAACCCTCGAGTTGAGATTTTGTGACCAACTGGATCAGGTTATAGTAGCCCTGCAAATTTTTTGCAAGCAAGACAATTTCAAAAAGTTCATTATCTTTATCGCGATTAGCGCATCATTTTTTAGAAATCTGAAACTCCACTCCGATAATCGGCTTGATATCTTCATTTTTACAGGCTTTATAAAATTCAAAAGCCCCATAAAGATTTCCGCCATCAGTGATAGCAATCGCTTCTTGACCGAGTTCTTTTGCTCTGGCAGCAAGTTTTTTTGGGTTTCCCAGCGCCTGCTGAAAAGTGTAGTGTGTATGATTATGTAGATGTATAAAAGACATATTTTTATTATAAAAAAAAGAGAGAAAAAAGCAATTTTGATTTTTTAAAAAATGTTTGCTTTTTTTCGGAAAAATATATAATCGCGAAGTGAGCACTCAAAAATACAATCGAGAACTCCCCAATCTTTCTATGTTCCTTTGAATTTATAGAGTTATCTCGTATTTTTTCATTTTATGAGAATCACAACATTTTATTTGTAATTTTTTTATATATGAAAAAATTCGTATTTTTCTTTATCATGTTTTTACTGACATATGGTTCAGTAAATGCTGATTTTTGGCAATGAGGCCGAGAAGATAATGCTCGTGTTTCTGTATTTTTTACACAATCTGTGAGAAATAGTGATGAATATACAGATATATTTACTAATGCGATGAACAATTGGAATAATATAAGTCCCAATGTTTCATTGAGGAGAGTTAATTCTGATAGAAATGTTGGAACTTTCGTTTTTGTAGCTCAAAATAATGAATTGGCCGATGTTATTTGATTGACTCGTCTTTATACAAGAGACCAAAATGGAATAGCTTGAGTATATAATATAGATTGAGCCAAAGATATGACATGGCCACGAACTGATGTGTATATTTTTGAAAACGTTATGAATGATGTATTTCGAATGAATAGAATGGAAAAAATATCAAATGCTACACATGAATTTTGACATAGCCTCAAATTGGACCATCCTACTTCTTTGTGGTTTTGGCAACAATCAGTCATGAAATCAGGAGTTCAAAATATCTGACCTCAGGACTATGACCAAGATGAACTTAGAACAAAATGGTGACAATAAATTTTATATTCTTAAATCTTAATTTTAAATATTTATGAAAAAAAATACATTTTCTCTTATAATTATTACATCTCTATTAGGATTAGTAGGATGTAATAATGAAATAAAACCAAAAACGCTCACAAGTATCAATCCAACTACAAAACAAGTTGTACAAAATGATTCTATGGACACAATCTATACACAAGCAAATAGAATAATCTATGATAACTATTGAAAAATAAAAAAAAGAGCTGACTTTATAGGAATTGTTCAGCCATTAAAGCCTTTTGCAACAAGAGAGCATGTCAATAAATATGGTGAATATAATTCTTTATGATTATTTTATACAAAAACAGAAGTGAAGGTTTTTAAAGTTTTTAAAGGTGACATAAAGCCGTGAACTATTATGGAGATTATAGAACCAATTTCTATAGTAAAGAGAAATAATGGAAGAATTTCAAAAATTTCTATAGATAAATATAAAGAACTCCCAATGGAAACTCCCTCACTTGTATTTTTATCCAAAAACGGGAATTGACAACTTTCTATGTCAAACGCACAAAATAGTTATTTCCCAATGCAAAAGACTCAAACTTTTGCAAGAAGCGGGGAAGTGAGGGCTGATAGAATTGTACAAAATAGAAAATGAGATAAAATTCATCAAGCCATTTATGATGGGATTATGAAAGATTGATTGCTTAATAAATAATCCATAAAAACATTCTCGCGGAAAATCCCAACAATACAGTAATTTGCTGGGATTTTTTATATTTTTTCTTCAAAAGTTGACAAATTCTCAAAAAAACATTTGCATTATTTCAAAAAATGTGCTAGACTTATTGTACAATATATTTTTAACCTTATATTTTTATGTCACTTTTTGATGATCTTCTCAATAAATGAGAAAAAACACAAGGACAAGATCCTGTCGCTCAAAGCGATGAACAAACAACTGCAAGTCAAGCCGGTATCACGACTTCGACCAATGCTGATGATATTATCATCACTCCTGAAAGTGGTGGTTTTATCGATACTGGAAGCATCCTGACGACAGAGCAGGGAACTTCTGAAAATCCTACTAGCACAGCCGTACCAAATATGATAGTGACTGAAACTCCAAATATTGTTATAAATGAAGAAACGACACAAATCACAGAGGAAAATGCACCAGCAAATACTATTGCTCCGCAAGAAAGTGAAAATATTCCGACAATTTCACTGGATGCAAATATTCAAAACATAGAAACTCCGCAAACGGCAAACATAAAAATCGAATCACCGCTCGCACCAATTCAAGGAGAAAATGCGACAGAAATTCTGGGAGCAAATACACCAGTACCAGTAGCATCAGTCGAGGAGCTTAATGCTCCAGCTCCAATTATGGAAAATCCAGTTATTGAAATGAGCTCTCCTACACAAGCCGAAAGTTCACTTATCACTGAAACTCCAACCCAATCAGAAACAGGTGGACTATTTGGACTTGATGATACAGATACAGTCGAAGAGAAAAAAGAAGAAGCAAAAACAGAAGAAACATCTGACAATATTTCTAGCGGACTCTTTGCAGCGGATGCTTCTAAAAAGTCAGAAACAAAAAATATAGATACTACAAATGAAACCCTTGATTTCTCACTCGGAGGAGAAAATCTTCTTGAAAATAAAAAAGAAACAGCTACTCTTGATAGCTTTATTGCTTCATCACTCGAAAATATCCAATCACTTCTCAAAACACAAGCACAGAAAAAAGAAGATGAAAAAAATAAAGGAGCGGAAATGAAAGCAAAAAAAGAAGAATATGCTCAAAAGGAGCAAGATGCCTATGATGCTATCAAGCAAATCGAAACTAATATAGCACAAACAAAACGAATGGAAACCTATCTCAAAAAACAACTTGAAAATAAGAAGGCAAAAGGCTCTGTAAAAACAGGACTCGCAGAAATTGCTACAAAAGAAGCTGTCAAAAAAGTTGTTTCAGGTCGAAAGAAAACAACTCGAGCTCGAAAAACAACAGCTCGAAAAACTACAACACGACGACGAAAAACTACTACAAAAGTCGCATAGTATTGTAAAGATACTACTAAAAATCCTCTTTTTAAAAAGAGGATTTTTTAATTTTTAATTAAAGAATCGAATTCTATCAGCACTCGGATGAGTGCGAAGTTTTTCAAGGGTTTTTGCTTCAATCTGACGGACACGCTCACGTGTCACATTAAATTCCCGACCAACTTCTTCGAGTGTATGTGTCTCGCCGCCATCAAGACCAAACCGCATCACGACAATTTTTTTCTCACGGTCTGTAAGAAAATCTAACATTTCAGCAAGATTTTCTTTGAGGATAGCAAGATTGGTTGCATGTTCTGGTGTTAGATATTTATCATCTTCTACAAAATCTCCAAGCGTCGTATCTTCCTCCCCGCCAACCGGAGAATCCAGCGAAAGCGCATCTTGAGAAATTCGCATAATTTGGCGAACTTTTTTGATGTCCATATCCATTTCGAGCGCGAGTTCCTCCATCATCGGCTCACGAGCAAGCTCTTGAGTCATACGGCGGAAAGTAAATTTAAATTTATTAATAGTTTCTTCCATGTGGACCGGGATACGAATCGTACGAGCCTGATCAGAAATCGCCCGCGTCACCCCTTGACGAATCCACCAAGTCGCATAGGTTGAAAATTTAAAACCACGATCTGGATCAAATTTATCAACGGCTCGAAAGAGTCCAACATTTCCTTCTTGAACCAAATCAAGGAGTCCAAGTCATCGTCCCATATATTTTTTTGCAATCGACACCACTAGGCGGAGATTGGCTTCTGCAAGCCTTTTTCGAGCATCTTGATCTCATTTTTGAATGAGTCGTCCAAGTCGCACTTCTTCTTCAGCATCAATCAAATTAAAACGTCCAATTTCATTTAGATACATTCGTACCGAATCATCAGAAATCTCTGAAAGATCGATTTCTTCTTTTTTTTCTTGATTTTTAAAAACATCACCTTGATCAAGAGAATCTACTAACTCAATTTCAAGTTTTGCTAATCGAGAAAAAATCTCATCCATAAATTCAATATCGTCTCCATCAGGAAGTGCAGTCATTACCTCATCATACACAAGTTTCCCTTCAGCTTTTCATTTTTTAAACAAAAATTTTAATTCATCAGAAAGTCCTTCTAAATATTCTTCTGGCACAGAAACATCAAGAAATTTTTTGAGTTGCTTCTGACGTCGCTTATCAGTAAAAAAGTCTTTTGGCACCTTATAAGTACTATCATCATCTATTTCTTCATCTAGTTTTTCTTCATCGATAGAATCATCGTCAAATTCATCAACAAAAATTTCTTTAAGTTCTTCCACATCTTCTTCATTTAATTCTTGAAGATCTTTTGCTTTTCAAAGAAGTTTATCAGCTTCGAGCTCAAGAGCATCAACATCAATAGTTGAAAGATCAATTTCTTGTGCTTGTGAATTTTTTTGGATTGGTTTTTTAGTTTTTTTTGCTTTTGTCATAAATAAAAATTAGGAAGTAGGGGTATTTTTTAAAACACTTGGCGGAAGTCCGAGTGATTTTGCTTTTTTAATAAAAATCTCTATCGGTGCATTGGCTGGCTTATTAGCAAATTCTTTTGCAAGTAAAATTCCATGAATACGCTGTAAAATATCCAATGTATTTTTTTCTTGGACTTGTTTTGAAATGGATGGATTTTTTTCTTCCAAATATAAAACTATTGTGTCGAGTTTTTCAATATCATCATCGAGGAAATCCTCAGACAATACACGAATAAGCAGTCAAACACCCTCAAGGGAAGAAAGTTCTTCCATAGTATACGCAAATTTTTCAAAAAACAAGTCAAAAAAATTATATTTCCAAATAGAGGCTGCAAAAATGTCAAAAATCGTCGGCACAAATTCAGAGATTTCTTCGGTTTTTTCTGACTCGACGACTGGGGCTTTTGCCTTTTTATAAGCACTATACAAGACATCAAGCGAGATATGTAAACTCGCTGAAATATGTTGTAAATACATATCAACTTCGACCTCAGATTTTATTTGTTTAATGAGCGAAAGACAAGTCTCGACCAGTTGTTTTTTACCAATTATTGTCGAAGTGTCGTATTTTTTTTGTCCCATTTGCAGATAAAAATCTACGACATTTATCGCGGTTTTTTTGAGAAGACTCACATCGCCACCTGACTGAATAAAATCATCTGGATCTTTTCCATTTGGAATCTGGATAATTTTAATTTCTATATCTTGATTGAGAAGATTTTCTATCGAAGCAAAAGTCGCATTAACGCCCGCGTCATCACTATCAAGCATCAAATACACAACCTGAGTAAATCGCTTTAATATACGGATATGATCCTTTGTCAGAGCCGTCCCACTGATTCCGACAGAATTGACAAGGCCAGCCTGATGGAGAGAAATTGTATCCATTTGCCCCTCGACAATATAAGCCTCACCCGTTTTTATAATCTCTTGCTTTGCAAGATGGAGTCCATAGAGAATCTGACTTTTATCAAAGATTTTTGATGCTGGAGAGTTTAAGTATTTTGGCTCTCATTTGCCGAGAATCCGTCCAGTAAATCCTACGGTATTTCCCATCATATTTGCGATCGGGAAGACAATACGACCAAAAAATTTATCACGACTTCCACTGACAAAAATCCCACACTCCCGCAAAAAATCTACATCGAAATTTTTACTTTTCAAAGTATAAAGTAAATCACGTGGTGCACTCGAAAATCCAAGTTTAAAATTTTTAATTGTCTCCATCGAAAGTCCTCTATCTGTCAGATATGAAAGTGCTTTTTTTCCTTCTTCTCAAAGGAGATTTTCATGATACCACTGTGTCGCGATTTTATGAGCAAGATAAGGATCTTTTTCAGGTGGTGTCGATTTTCCAGAAAATCATTTGAGTTCGATTCCGGCTTCTTTGGCAAGAATTTTCACAGCCTCTCTGTACTCAATTTGCTCAACTTCAATCAAAAAATTTATCGGCCCTCATCCTTTTCCACACCCAAAACATTTTGCGATATTTTTCGCTGGTGAAATCACAAAAGATGGAGTTTTTTCCTGATGAAAAGGGCAGAGCGCCTTATAATTTGCACCTGCCTTTTTTGTTTGCGTATAGCGATTTACAATGTCGAGTATAGCAATGCGAGATTCTATATCTTGACGAAGAGACATAAATTTTTATAAATTATTGACGAATTTTAAAATCTACATTATCAATATTCGATGAGACATTTTTGAGCCAAAAAGGAGAAGACTGAATCTCAACTTCTTGGACATATCCATCACGAATCAGTTGTTCTTTTGCTTTTTCAATTGGGAGATTGAGGATTTTCTTTTTCATGCTTTTTACAAGTTCATTTGCATTATTTTCGAAGTCAAAAGATTTACTCGCGTCAAGCTCCATAGTCGCTCGTACACTCATGCCGTCCTTTGCTCGAGAAAGAACACTCGAAATCCGAAGAGTATCATCATGAATACCTAATTCTTTTTCGGTTCCTTGGAGGATTTTATCTCGAAATACACGTGTTAAATAATCAATAGTTGCTTTTTTATCAATGATAATTGCAGTCAATTGAGCCGTACCTTTTATTTCAATTTCATCAGAAAAATCACCATATTTTTGTCCAGACACAATATCAAATTTTACATCAGAAAATGAAATACCATCAGCAAAAAGCATATACTCTCCTCAAACCTCAGGATCATTATTTTGGATTTTTTCCTGTGTAATATCAATACCTATTTTTTTAATTTTTTCTAAAAGTGTTTTCTGAAATCATTCTACTTCTTTTTCAGTCACTTGATGACGTGATGGATTTTTTCCACCCACAAAATCCATTTTTGCTTTTGCATAAACTTTATCACGATTAAATTTTAGCCCAGGAATAGTGAGATCTGTGCCTGCTAAAATATTTCATCGATCCCCAATAATCCGTTTTGCCGAATCATAGTTATCAGCCACTACTTCAATTTCTGCGGTTCCCATTTCTGTGAGCCCATTTACTGTATGTGATTTTGGGATTCGCACCCAATCAAGCGAGCGAAAGACAATTCACTTTTCAGTAATAAATCGAGTTGAAGGTCTAAGCTCTTGATTGACAGTGAGTTCGTTATAAACTGTGATAATTCCTCGTGCTTGAATGGAAGATTCTGGATCAATTGTTTTTACCGAAAAACGCATACTTGCTTCAACTGGAAATTTCAATTTTTTCATCTGCATTACATTATCTCACTCAAGGAGTGACCCAGTCATAATTTTATAGGTCACATTTGCTGGAATTGATTCTACCATAATTTGCGGACGCACTGTCACAGTAGTCTTAGAAACAGCAATATGAAAAATAAATAATAATAGTAAAATAGAAATAAAAAGTCAAAGTGTGATTAAAAAAATTTGACCATTATATTTTTTATAATGAGGGAGTTTTTTTTCTTTTTTCTTTCGCCCAAAAAGTATAAACCAAATATACATTATGCCTCGGCGAAGTTCGTACCAAAAATATTCAAACATACCCATATTATGAGTCGCAAGGTTTCCAGACGAATATTGTCGATCAAATTCAGCACGAAGACCTGCCACTTCTGCTTGAATGCCAAGTGACCTAGCAGAAAGTTTTGTTTTTTTATCAGCCACACGCAAAATATATCTATCACTTGAAAATCGTTTTGAAAGCACTAATAAAAAATCTCTTGAAATCGGAAAACTTGCATCAAGTAAATCAATACGAATCACATCAATATAAGTATCCAGTGCATCATTTATTTGTTTGATAGCAGTAATTCGAGAAACATCAGAATGAATTCGAAGGGTAAGATTTTTTTTATTTATTTTTTTAGACATAAATTATTCATAATGATAAAGAACATAGCGAAGAATTCGTACGAGCGGGTCTTTTTTAACAAGCAAGAGCTCAGAAGCAATGAGTGATAACCCATAAGTAATAGCTTCTTCGTGACGATATTCTCGTGGAATCAAAGTATTGATTCGTTTTTTTTGAACTCCATAACCAAGTAAAGATTCAAAGTGTTTACCAAAACATTTGGTAATATATGGATTTTCAAAAATATTTCCATGCAAAAATGTATGTGAAAAATGAATTTTTTGAGTATTTTCTTGTAAATAACCAATAATCATGTCTCCGATATAACTAAAAAAATCATCAACAACGGGCCGATAAATATCTCCACGAATTGCTTGCTCATCCCATAAAATATTTTCAATTTGCAAAAGAGAAAGAAGTTTTTTTGTATGTTTTTTATGGGCGTCACGAATATTTTCCATCAGCATACTTGTCCCAACAGGAAAGGTTTCTAAGTGTAAAATTTCGTTTTTTCATGTGATAATAATATTTGTATATGTATAGCCAATATCAACATAGAAGGCTATGTCGAGTGCATATTCAGTCTGTTCGACGATTTTTGGTAAAACAAGTGGGGTCGGAATGAGCGATATAGTTCGCTGATCGAGATTTGATACCAACGATTTTACGATATTAAATTGACTAGCGGGTACAAAAATATTAATAATTCCTAGTGAAACTTTTCGTCCAGATAATCCAATTGGCTGAAGAGCATGTTGATCATCAATACAAATACGAGTAATCGTAGAAGAAACTAGCCGTAAATCCGCTGAAAGTCCACCGAGTTTATTTTTTGCTTTTTCACGTGCTCGCTGATACGAGGCTCACTCTGTTTTCTTAATCATTGTATCAAGTTCGCTCATCGTAATTTCACTTTCACTATCATCACGAAGATACTGTGTCGAAATCGTGTCAGCAATAAAATACTGCGATGAAAATGATGTAATAATATCTTTTGGTATGGAATCAAGATTTTTTGAGGCATGTATAATAGACTGTGTAATCGTCTGCATAACACCTGAAATATCATCAATTTCTCCATCGACAAAATTTTTGCGATTTTGACGGACGGTCGCATAGCCAATTTCTTTGAGATTTGAATCTTCGACATCATAAATTCCAGACTTAGCTCGATAACTTCCTATATCAACCGCAATAAACCGACTATAATCGTGAATGTGAGAAAAATTAAATGCCATAATAAAATATAAAAATCCTAAAATATAAGATTTTTGTCTCAAGAATAATACAAAATTTTTCAAAAAAAGCAAGTTTGTTTCGAAAAGAAAAAATAAATTGTATTTTTCACAAAATATGATATAATTTTAGTGTTATTTTTTAATTTTAGATTCAATGAAATTTGTACAAATTTTTTTCTATATCCTCAAGGCTTGCAGTATTTTTTGGATGATTTTTTGGGTGGAAATCTTTGCAGGATTTATCAATACCTGACCAAATCCACAAATTGCGTGGAGTTTTATCACACTGACTGCGCTCGTTTTTACTGCGATTTTTTTATTAATTGATCGCATCTGTCCACAATCCATCTTTTTTGTCGGACTCTATCTTCCAACTGCGTGTATTCCGGTAGTTTTTTATATATTTCTCACACTCATATCACCTGAAGAATGGACCGTCAGCGAAAATATAAAAAACTCCTTTATCATCCCTTTGCACAGTTTTTTTCAAAATAATACGTGGCTTCATTGGTTTTTGCTTGCTCTCATACTGATATGATATTTTTTCTTACTTCGATTTTTAAAGAAAATTCTTCTCAAAAAAAGTAAGGTCTAAGACCTTACTTTTTTCATTTTTTGCAATTTTTCCCAGAAACACAAACTCGCCCTTTTGAATTTCCATCATAAAAATCAAGTAGTTCTTTGACTGTCACAAACTCATAGCCTTTTCCGCGAAGTTCGTGAATGAGTGGCTCAATTGTATCGACAGAAGCCTCGTGAATATCATGAAATAAAATGATAGATCCTGCTTGCAAAGTTTTTCGCACATTTGCGAGATTTCTTTGGACATCTTTATTTTTCCAATCCTGAGAATCCACATCCCAAAGCAAAAAAACTTTATCTGTGAGCATGAGAGTCTTGTCATTAAAAGCACCATATGGTGGACGGAAAAATTTTGGTTTTTCTCAGGTAGCCTTTTTAATCACATCATCTGTATTATTGATTTCTGCCTTGGCTTTTTCGACTGAGAGATGCAAGAAATTTGGATGCCCCCATGAATGACTCTCAACTTGATGACCTCCATCTTTTTCTTGTTTTACGATTTCTGGGTAGCGATTTGCATTTGATCCGAGTAAAAAAAATGTTGCCTTCACATTATTTTTTTTCAGAATTTCTAAAAGTCGTGGTGTACGAGTACGGTGTGGCCCATCATCAAAGGTCAAAGCCACATATTTTTTTCCTGAACTTAGCATTTTTTTCTTTTTTTCTTGTATTTGTTTTATATGATCTACAATTTTTGGAAAATACTGCGTATTTAGAACTGAGACAAGTTTTTCGATAGGAAATTCGACGCGAATCACTCCAGCACTCCGCGGAGCCACCCCCGACGCTCGATCAAATACAAATCCGATTTTCGTCGCGTCAAAATATACAACTGGATTTTCTAGATATTTTTCGATTTCTTTTTGGAGATTTCCTGGAAAAACTTTATCATTATTCGCGAGTTTTTCTTTAAGAAGGGAAGAGAGTAGTTTTTTATTTTCCTTGATTCGTATCAGATTTTGAATTTCTATATTTTTCCCTTTTTTATCAAAATGAAAGATTTTTGTTTCGTATTCTGGCTGAATTTTATAGATATTTTTTTCGACAAAAAAGAGGACACTTTGGATATCTTCAAGTGCGAATTTCTCTTGAATAAAAAAGAGAGAAGGTTTTTCAGTGAGGAGTCAACCGGTCCCTTCTGATGAAGAAAGTACAATATCTTTTTTAATATTTTTCTCTAGTGATTTTTGCCAATCTTGAATTTGTGATTTAATTTTATCATTTTTAATGTTTTCAATTGAAAAATCAGATTCTATAATAATTTTATTCATCATTTCTTCTTCTGAATTATTAAAAAAACTGCACGAAAAAAGGAAAAATACACAACAAAAAAACGAAAGATATTTTTTCATAAAAAATAGCGATAAGAAAATATTTTATCGCTATTATATACAATTATTTTTTCTGTCAATCGTAAAAATAAAGAAGTCCTAAGAACTATAACTTTGTCATCCTGAATTTATTTCAGGATCTCAGAATTACCCATTTTCAAGAGATTCTGAAACAAGTTCAGAATGACAACAAGAAGAAGGAAATCTAATTTTTTAACCCCTTTTTAAACATCTTCATGTTCCTGAACTCCACCGAGATAACTCCCATCACTATCAGCCTCCTGCCAACTAATAGCCGCGACCGGACAGGCCGCAATCGAGTCATCGACATCCTGACCGCTATAGTCATCAAGCGGAAGCACAGTAGAGAGTCCATCATCATCGAGTGTAAAAACCTCACCAGAAATAGCTACACAAGCACTGCATCCGATACAGGTCGAGTTTACATGCGGTTTTTTGAGGGTTCATTGGAGTTGTTGTTTTTGGGCGTCAGAGAGCATAAAGTGAAAAAAATTTTGCATATTTTACAAAAATTCATAATATTGGCAAGACTTTTTTATATTTTCCTTATGTTTCAAAAAATTTTTGACTGACTCCTTCGCTTTTTAATCGTATTTCTGCCGTGGTCGACACTGATAAGTGTTTTTTTAACCTACAAAATAGGCATCCCAAAAGCAAATTTTCTTAAAGAAATTATTCTTGTAATTCTTTTTGTTTCTTGTTGTTTTCTTATTATCCATAAATGGAAAAAGACAAAAAAATTTCCACTTCGCCTTGGATGGATTGATGGACTTATCGGAGTGTATATTACTTGGATGATAGCTATCACTCTACCGACGACTGGTATTTCTGGACTTATTTATGGGATAAAATACGACCTTTTATTTTTAATTATTTTCCTTTGTTTTTATCATGGACAGCAGTTTTTGATGCGTCCGATTTCACACTATCTAAAACTTTTTTTAATCTCTGGCGGATTGATGCTCTTTTTTAGCGGACTCATTAAATGGCCGCTATCAGAAGATATTCTTCTCTTTTTTGGATATTCTGGTAATCCATCAGCTTGGGAATTTGGAAGTGCTCCGCCAATTTTTCATGGTGTCGACGGAGCAAATGTTCAGCGATTTCAAGGAATCCTTGATGGCCCGAATAGCATGGGAGCCTTTATTATCTTCTTTTTCTGAGCGCTTCTTTTTTATACACGAAGACTTAAAGACTGGTATTTCGTAATCGGACTTATTAGCATTGTCTTGATTCTTATGGTGATGTATACCTACTCACGAAGTGCATGGATTGGATTTGCCGGTGCAGCCCTCGTGATGCTCCTATCGCGTATGGGGAAAATTTACAAAAAACACAAAAAACAATTTTTCGCATTAAGCCTTATTACTGCGATTTTTTGCGGTTTCATGTATAGATATTATACTCTCGACAAGACTGCGATTTTGAGTCGAAAGGATTCAAATAAAGGACACTATGAGCGCCTCGTAAATGGAATCGGACGAGTAAAAAGCAATCCTGTCGGACAAGGGATGGGAAGTGCTGGACCAGCCTATCGACATGTACAAGACCTCAGAGGACTCTCTCACAAACAACTCGAAGTAAAAGATTTCTTTTATATTCCGGAAAGTTGGTTTGTGCAGGTATTTATCGAAGGGGGAGTTTTTGGGGGTGTACTATTTTTTGCTATTATTGTTTTCCTTGGACTTGCTCTTTTATTTTTTCACCCATTTCTTGGGGCGAGTTTTGGCGGTATTGCAGCGATGAATCTCGTCTTGCATACCTATGAATCCAGTGTTGTATCATACACACTTTTTATTTTTGTAGGACTTATTCTTGGCTATGCAAAATACAAATGCAAAAAATCGCAATAATATTTTTCTCTTTGTCGGACGACTTGAAAAAGAAAAGGGGATTGATATTCTCTTAAAAATTCTCGATGATGAAAGAAATCAAAAAGGAGATTGGCAGTGGCACATTTTCTGAACTGGCAGTTTTTTAGAAGACTTAAAAAAGCGTGAAAATGAAAAAATCTTCGTACACGGACAAGTCGATTCAAAAACCCTGAACACATTTTTTAAAAGTGCAGATCTCACTTTTATGCCATCGAGATTTTTAGAAACCTTTGGACTCGTCGCACTCGAAAGTCTATCTAGTGACACGCCAGTCTGTGGTTTTAAAAAATGAGGATTAGAAGATATGATACCACCAAGCCTTGCTCTCGATGAAAAAAATCCAGTAGAAAGTTTTTTTAAAATTGTAAAAAATAAAGATTTTGAACTCGAAAATATAGAAAAATTTTCATACGAAAACTGGCTCAAAAATCTAGAAAATCTCGTCAAAAACCATAAAAAAATCCTTCTCGTATCCGATTACAAAACCCATGTCGGCGGAGCAGAAACCTATACAACCAATCTCAAAAAATCCCTTGAAAATCTCGGTAAAACCGTAAAGATTGTAGGATACGAAAAAGAAATTTCACCCTTAATGCGAAAATTCTTATTTATTTTATCGCCCTTTGCTTTTTGGCGGGGAAGAGCATTACAAAAAGAAATTAAGAAATTCAATCCAGATCTTATCTGGTGTGGCACCATTATGCGATATTTTTGACCATGGGGAGCAAAAAATATTGCAAAAAATCGCAATATAAAAAAATATATCACACATCACGATATAGGACTCATTTGTAAAAGTCCCTCAAAAATCTACGATGAAAATCAAATCCCAAAATCACTCAAACTCTCAGACTGGATCCGACGAGAGAGAAATATTTTTAGTATTCTCATTACGACAGGGAAATGGCTTTATATTCGTTGGATTTGGAAATATATTTCACACTTTGATACACACTTAGCCCCAGCAAAATGGCTTCAAAATCACTTACCAAAAAATATTTCGGTACAAGTTTTTCCACATACCATTTTTAAGGAGGAAAATATTAAATAATTACTTTGAAAAAGTATTGACATTTATAGGAAAAAATTATATAATATACAGAATTACTTAACTAACCTCATTACAACTATGAAAAAAATATTAACATTTTTACTTATTTTGATTTTTAATTTCCAATTTTTAAACTTTTGAGTTTTTGCTGGAGATAAAAATGAAATTTTATGAGTTTGTTCTGATAATGAAAATATTTTACATATAAGTATTGATGCTGTAAATCAACATAATGAAAAAATGTTTACAGATGCTGATAATGAAATTGATGCAAATACTGGCAAACCAGTTCTTTATGATGAAACAAAAAGAACAATTAAAATGAATGAGCTTTTACAGGCAAAAGTTGATGAAAATTGAAATCTTGTGATAAAAAATTTTTTACCATATATTTTTAAAGATTTAAATATAAGTGTAAAATCAAAAAATTGATGAGATTTTGAGAAAATTATGCAAATTGATTGAATTACAGATTTTGCAAATATAACACTTCCAATAAAATTTAAAGAGAAATTTCCTCAATATGCAAATATTCCAAATGATGAACTTATTTTTGATTTTTCTGGTGATGATGAAATGCTTGATAAAATTAAAAAAATCAATGTTGCAACTTCTTATGTAATGAATGATGCTTCTAATTGAAAAGAGGATAATATGTATATTCCTGCAACTGCAAAAGATGCAAGACATTTTATTCCATTACTTGTAAATTTTTGATATTTATATAGTTCTGATGATTTTGCAAAAGCAATAAGAGAAGCTCCTTTTGAATTTACTGATAAATGTCAACATAATGAAGATTGAAGTTTGCCTGATGAATTAGTTGTTGTTGATGTGAATACAAAAGAAACAAAAAAATGTAGTGAAGTACCACTTGATAGAGAAGAATTGATAGAAAGATATAGATGAAAAGAAAAATTAAGATTATGAGTTATAAAAAGAAGCTCTTGGGCTGAATGAATGTGAGGTTGAGAGTATTTTAATGTAAAAAAATATTTTTTTGAATGGAAGGATACATTATTTTGGAAATATAATCCAATTGAAATAAGGAATTATTATAGCAGAATGATTCCAGAACTTTTTGTTCATGAATATTCACATACAATTTGATTTGGTCATGCTGGAAATATGACTTATATATGAAAAACAGTAAAAGTTTCAAAAGATAGATATCCAAATACAAAAGTTGCAGGAACAAAAATTTATCCTGGAATGTCTTGAACTGTAATTTATTTGTATCAAGATTTGCTTTGAAATAAAAGAATGCCTTTTAATGATTTTGTTTATTCTGATAATAATTCTACAAAATTAAAAAGAAATCCTATAATTGAGAAAAAAACTGATGAAAATTGTAATTTTAAAGAACCTAGAAATTCTGAAAAGACCACAAAATGGCTTGATGAAGATTGAAATGAATTAAAATCTCCAAAAACTTGAAATATTTATTTTGAAAAAGGAGTAAATCCAGAATGATATTTTTTTGTAGAAGAAGAAAATTCTAATAATACAAAAACTTATAAATACTATAAACAAAAAACAACAAAATGGCTTGATGAAAACGATATTAGTGTAAAAGACCATTTTGTAAAATGAAGAAATTTTGCAGAAAAATCAGCAGAATGAAAAGAGCCAGAATGATATAATTATGTTTGAGAAGAAAATCCTGATAATTTTACAAAAATTTATAGATATAAAAGTGATTTTAAAACTACAAAATGGAAACTATATTGGAGTGGAGTTCCTTATATAGATTTAAAAAAAGAAGTTAAAAAAGTTGATTTTCAGTCAAGATTAGATTTTGAACCTTATATTGATGATTGAGAAGAAATTTCAGAAGATGGAAAAACTAAAACTTATAAATATATTTTTCCAAAAACTACAAAATGGTATGAATATGGACAAAAAGGAAAATTTGAATCATTAAAAGGTCAAGAAAAAAATAAATTTGCAAAAACTATTAGAATTAAAAAAGATGTAAATGATAGAGATTTTGTAGAAGTTTGAGATATTCCAGAAGGCTATGAATTTGTAGAAACTATTGATGGTTCTGATAGAGCTCATTGGTTAAGACAAACTAAAAAAATAACTAGATGGGTGCTAGAAAACAAAGAAAATAAGGCTATTCCATTAGATGAATCAATAAAAGATTATGTTGCTTGAGAAAACTTTGTTGAAAAATGAAATACTCCTGATGGATATATATTTTTGAAAGAAGAGATTTCAGATGATTGAAAAACAAAATTTTATATTTATAAGGAATGAGAGCAAAAAATAACAAATTGGATAAATTTATTAGATGGAAATAATATTAAAAAATCTTATAAATGACCTATTTTTAAAGAACAATGAGAAACACCAGATTGATATAAATTTGTAGATATAGAAGAGGTTGAAAATGTAAAAAATTACAGATATTTAAAAATTACAAAAACAACAAGATGGATAGATGAAAATAATAAAGATATAAAAGTTCCTATTTCTAATCAACCTAACTTTAAAGAAAAATGAGAGACTGAAGGATTTGTTTTTGTAAGTGAAGAGATAAATTGATCTGAAAAAATTTATAAATTTAAGAAGATAAAGGAAATTTCAAAAACTACAAAATGGGAAGATGAAGAAGGAAAAGAATTGAAAAACTCTGAAACTGGGAAAGAATTTCAAGCACAATGAGAGATTGAAGGCTATATTTTTAAAGAAACAAAAGAAGAAGAAAATGTAAAAACTTATATTTTTAAGAAAAAAACGGATAAGAAAGAACCGGAAACGAACACAGGAACAACAGAACCGGAAACGAACACAGGAACAACA
>JAGYHI010000045.1 GCA_018457335.1 Candidatus Altimarinota bacterium
AAAAAAAAAAAAAAAAAAAACTGCTAAAATGAGATTGTCTTCTTGAAACAAGAAACCTTGCATGTTGCAAAGGTAATGTCTTCGGAAGCAGGACAGAAAAAATGGAAAAGATAGTAACAGTTGTAGGTGTTATAGTTGCGTTTTTAGTTATCTCAATTCTTTGTGCTATTCCAACATATTTTTTGTGGAATTGGCTGATGCCAGAAATATTCGGATTAAAAACAATTACTTTATTTCAGGCATTGGGATTGAATCTATTGAGTATGATTCTTTTTAAGAGTCATTGCTCGAACTCAAAAGGCTAAAACACTACTTTTCTTCCTTTTGCCAGCAAAAATTTGCTGGCTTTTTTAATGTTTTCCCCCACAGCATTTTCCACTTTTTTCTGCGAGAAAAGCAATTTGATCTTCTCGTGTGATAGATTCGAGTGGGATTTTTTCTTCGTTCTCCTCCATTCTATCTTGATAGAGAAGCCCATTGAGGTGGTCAAATTCGTGCTGAATAATCCGTGCTGAGAGTCCGACAAGGTCGAGTGAATATTTTTTTTGATTGATATCGACAAAATCCACAGTGAGCGACTGCCAGCGTTTGACTGTCCCAAATGCTCCCGGCAAAGAAAGACAGCCCTCCTCATCTTCGAGTGTGCTTGTGCCGTGGATTTTTACCGTCGGATTTATCATCACGAGCACACGAAAATCTGTATCACTATAATCATCCATAAGTGCCGCGACAAAGATTCTTTTATTGACTCCGACTTGCGGAGCAGCCAGTCCCACGGCTCGATTTTTCGGGTTTTTTACATATTTGAGCATCGCATTTGCAAAGGATTTATACTGAGCAAATTCATGCGGTTTTACTTCACTTGATATGGTGCGCAAGATTTTGTTTCCTGTACCGATTTCGAGTTGCAGTTTTTTCATAAAAAAAGAAAATTAAAAATTCGCTTGAATAATAATCATTTTTTGTTAAAATTCAAGAGATATTTTTTACTTGTCATATTTTCCCTTATGAAAGCAATTCTTCGAAAACTCATTCCACTTCGTAGTCCATTTCGTGTTACTTATCACTATCTTCGTGGTATGATTGCATATTGGACTTCTGGAAAACCCGCAAAAGATATGATTGTCATCGGTGTGACTGGGACAAAATGAAAGACGACGACCTGTAATCTGATTCTTGACGGACTCGAAGCAGCGGGACACACGGTGGCACTTTTTTCGACTGCGACCGTTTCGATAGCCGGACAAAAGCAAGAAAACAACACAAAAATGACTTCGTCTGACCCTTTCAAAATGTGGGAATTTATCCGAAAAGCAAAGCAGGCTGGGTGCAAATACTTGATTGTCGAGACTTCGAGTCACGCGCTGTATTTTCATCGAGTGCACGGGCTTCACTATGATATGGCAATACTTACAAATATTTCTCAGGATCATCTCGATCTCCATGGAACCATGGAAAATTATGTAAATACAAAACTTTTGCTTTTCAAAAGACTCTACCAATACGGAATCCACAAATGAGTTCGTAAGATTGGAGTTGTTAATATTGATTCGCCGTATGCAGATGTGTTTACCTCAAAAGATGTTGTTTTTGATAATCTTTACACAGTTGGACTCAATGAGCAGGCGAGTATCCGCGCTGAAAATATCTCTTCACAAATGGGAAAACTCGAATTTGATGTGGCTATGCCGTCTGAGCGATTTCATCTCTCTACGAGTCTGTATGGAGAATTCAATGTCTACAATATTCTTTGTGCGATTTCTGTGCTGATTAGTGAGCATGTTTCTCAGGATATTATCAAAAAAGTTGTCGCAGATTTTGACACGGTGCCAGGACGACTCGAAGAAGTCAAAAATACACGATGAGTACGGATTTTTGTAGATTACGCGCATACAGTGGATTCACTCAAAAATGTCATTCAAACGGTAAAAAATATAGAAGGGACCAACCGAGTTTTTGTCGTTTTTGGGGCGACAGGTGACCGTGATGCGACCAAAAGACCACTTATGGGTAAAATCGTCGATGAGATGGCCGATGTTTGTATTTTGACCGATGATGATACCTATACAGAGGATTCTCTCAAAATCATCCGAGAAGTCGCCGAAGGAATTAACCGAAAAGAAGGAGAAAATTTTTGGATTATTCCATCACGAGAAGACGCGATTCGTACAGCCCTTTTGATGCTCAAAAAAAATGACGCCCTCATAGTCGCAGGGAAGGGATCAGAAAGCGTTCAAGTGACTCAAAGGTGACCAATTCCTTGGAATGATAAAAAAGCCATACAAGAAATTCTTTCTGTAATTGACCAACAAGTAATTCTCTCCGCATAATTTAAATATTTTTTCCATGATTCATTCGATTTTCATTCTCTCGGCACTTTTGGTGTCCTTTTTGCTTACGCTCGTAATCATGCCGTATGGTATCCGCTTATTTATCAAGTGGTGACTCGGTAAAAATATCCGTAGTGAAGGGCTTGTCGGCAAGGCAAAAGAGTTTGAAAAACTCCATAGTAAGAAAAAATGAACCCCAAATATGGGGTGAGCCTTGATGATTTTTACAGTGATTCTAGTCGTTTTACTTTCAATTTGAACACAGATACTTTCGAAATATACCTTCGAAAAATATGGTTTTGGCTTTCAAAACAGTCTTTGGAATCGAAAAGAAACCTACCTTGTGATTTTTACACTTGTGACCGTGGGGATTATCGGTTTTGTCGATGATTACTTAAATGTCAAAGAAATCGGTCGGACAAAAGGACTCTCGGCTCGCGTGAAAATGATTTGTTTGATTCTTTTTTCTTTGATGTGAGCCTATTGGTTTTATGTAAAACTTGGGTATTCGAGTGTTAATTTACCATTTTTTGGAGATATTCAAATTAGTATTTTCTATGTGTTTCTTTTTGTTCTTGTAGTGATTTCTGCGGCTAATAGTGTCAATCTGACGGATGGACTTGATGGATTGGCAGGTGGACTTTTGCTTTTTCAGTATTTGGCGTACGGAGGGATTACTTATATGCAAGGAACCTATATTTTATCGGCTTTTTGTATGATTATCGCGGGAACACTTATGGCATTTTTGTGGTTCAATATTCATCCTGCACAAATTTTTATGGGGGATGTAGGTTCGCTTTCGCTCGGAGCGACTCTTGCGATTATTGCCTTGATGACAGATACTTTGCTTGCATTTATTATTATGAGTAGCGTGTTTATTGCAGAGACGATTTCTGTGATGATGCAGACGACTTCTAAAAAAATGCGAAATGGAAAAAAGATTTTTCGGATTGCACCTTTTCATCATCATCTCGAAGCCATTGGTTGGCAAGAAGAGACAATTGTGATGCGACTTTGGATTTTAGGAATTGTCTCAGCGATTGTAGGTATTATCGTGGCGATTATGGGTGCATAAATTGTACACACTTTTTGTACGGATATTTACCCTAAATAAGAATAATTCTCACTTTATTTCTTCTTTTTTCTCACAAATCAAAAAAATCGATTTCCTCTTAAATAAGCGGTTTTTTTTAAAAAAAATAATAAAAATAAAAAAACTTTAAAAAAATCTTGCAATCCGCATCTCTATGAGTATAATACACTCGTCCTTTACTTTTTAACCTTTTCGTTTTATGAAAAAACAGGACTTTATTAAAGCAGTTGCAGCTCAAGCTGGACTTAGTCAAGATGCTGTAACAAAAGCACTTTCTGCTCTTATCGATGTAGTATCTACTGAGCTTAAAAATGACGGTGAAGTAAATGTTACTGGATTTGGTGCTTGGAAAGTATCTCACCGAGCAGCTCGAAACGGTGTAAACCCAAAAACTGGTGAAAAAATCCGAATCGGAGCTACAAAAACTCCAGTTTTCCGAGCTGGTAAAACTCTTAAAGAAGCAATTCAATAAGAATTTTCTTTTTACACAATTTACAAAAATTCCTTTTTCGTCAAGAAAGAGGAATTTTTTATTTGCTTTTTTATAAAAAATATGATACCATAGAAGGGAAATAAGATATTTTATAAATCTATAAATGTACCAAATTTCTCTGACACATACAAATCAAGGTGAAGTTTTACAAAATTTTCGTGATTTTTTACAAGAAAAACAAGAATTTACATGTGAAATTCTTTTTCCGGCGGACTTTGCTATGTCCAAAACTATTCGTGATATGATAGGGGAAATCTTTGATAGATATGATATCTCAAAACAATGGCGCGGACGATTTATTTTGATTTCTGATGAACTCGTCAACAACTCTATCGAGCATGGCAGTCATGAGTGAGATGAAAATATGTGTAAAATCTCCGCTTGAATCAATGATGAGGGTAAATTTTTTATCCAATTTGAAGTCCACGATAATGGTGGGGAAGAGAATTTTGAAGCCGTAAAACAAGAACTCGAAGAGGCTCAAGAATGCATCGAAAAACCAGGAGAAATTTATATGGAAAAGCGATGACGAGGGCTTTTTATGATTACAAAAAAACTCGTCGACCGTATTCAGTTTACAAAAAGCGAAAAAGGTGGACTCGCGGTAAAAATCAAAAAAACAATCGACCCAGAAAAATAATACTTAAAATCTGTTGAATATTTTTCAAAATTAGATATAATTCAATTATTATATCTAATTTTTTTGTTATGATTCCATTTCACAAAATTTATAGTTGGTTTTTTAAATCTTTCTCGATTCATTCTGAGATTTCTCTTATTGACAAGATTACGGATATGGGCTACAAGCATATAATGCTCGTAAAGCGCTCGTGGATTTTTATACTTTTTGTCCTTTGGATGCCACTTTTGGTGTTTTTGATGTCTTTGATGAGTATCTGGTTTGCAGCCAGCAGTATAGAGTTTCTCCCGATTAAATTGACGATTATCCTTGGAAATATTTTGATGAGTATGATTTTGATTGCCTCGTCATTTTCGTATATTCGATATTTTCGCAAGGTGCACGGTGTACCAACGATTCATGATGATATGGAAAAAGTAAAAAATCAAGTTCGCAAGGGTGACAAGTATTTTATCAGTTTTTTTAATTGGTCGCTTACAAATCAGTGTGTTCTTGTGGTTTTGTTTTTTCTCGAACTCTCATTGGTATTTGCTTTTCGCGAGGATTTGACGGAGCATTTTTGGCTTCTGATTTTTGATGCTGCTGTCATTATCGGGGAATTTATCCTGCTTGGTCGCTACCGAAAAAAAATGATAGATCTCGAAATGGACTACAATATTATCATTCCAGGGAAAATATTTTTTATCAATCAGACGGGTGTACTCTCTGATACACAAACCCTTGACAGTGATAAAATCAAAACCGTCCGTGCAAAATTTCCTGGGAAAATTGCAAGTTTCTTTAATTATGGGGATATTGATATTTTGACCGAGGGGGATAGTGCGATGATAGGAGTGATGAAAATGAATTTTGTGACAGATCCAAATGCTGTGGTCTCGAATATTCAAAAACTCCTCGTGATGCGGGAAGACAATCTTATAAAAAAACGCAATGCAATTGCTACAAAACAACAAAATGGAGATAATATACATCCAGAGCTAAAGCAAAATCAATCTTCTCGTCATACGCTCGATACGAGGGAAAAAATCCGAGATGTGCTTCGGTAGGAAATAAATAATTTTTCTTTAAAATCCTAAAAACAACCCTTTATTATGAGGGTTGTTTTTAAATAGGAGGATTTTTTAAAATATATCAAATAGAAAAAATATTTAATCGTTTGACATTAAAGAAAGTATTTTGTTAGAATAACATTTTTATACATTGAAAATGAAGAATATCAATGTTTTTTTTTTTTTTTATTTGTAATTTTCAAACATATGTGTAGAATAATCCGGATTAATTTTTATTTTTTAATTATATATACTATATGAACTTTCTGAAAAGTCTTATTTTAACACTTATTTTAACTCTATTTACATAAGTTATACATCCAATTGTAAATAATGTATCAGCAGATGATGCTTGTATAACTTTCCCTGATGCTCCAGATGCAAATCCAGATGCTATAAACTGGAATGATGGTGATACTCACTTTTTTGTAAATGGAAAACCAGCTCATGATGGAAATGGATGGAAAAAATCTAATTTTGAAAAATATTTGATAGAAAATCAAATTGCATATAAACAACACAATGGTG
>JAGYHI010000001.1 GCA_018457335.1 Candidatus Altimarinota bacterium
AATGGAGCAGGGCGATGAAGATTTTATTTTTTTCGAGCATATCGATATTTAAAAAAGTGATTTAAGGCGGTTTCTATACTCTGTGTAGTATCAAGAAAAAGCGGAGAGATTTTATTTTTTTTACATTTTTTTATGAATTCTTTTTGTATTTTTTGTCTTTCATCTTGGTATTTTTTTATTTTTTTTGTATCAAAAACTTTTCCTTCAATCCACACACTGGTATCTGGATTTTTTTCAAAAATATGCTCGATGTACACTATGATGACGTCATTTTGTCGAGAGAGGACTTTGTATGATTTTTCATTAAAATCCAAACTACTTGTCAAAAAAATAATGAGATGATTTTTGATTTTATTTTTTACTAAGGTTTCCAGATTTTGCTCTTTTTTTTCAAAAAATTCTTGAAAAGGGAAGTTTGATTTTTGAGCAGATTTTTTCAAGATATCAAGTGATTGCTTTTTCCATTCACTTCGAGAAATTTCATCTTTCGCAGTCATAAAATCATCTCAAATATCTCGATGCGCACAAAAAATCAGTCGCAGGGATTGTTGTAATTCTCTTTTTTTACTGATGATAGTATTTGGCTCAGTTGAGCGTTTCCAGACGATATCTTTTGCATCATTTTCTGGGCTATATTCTCTCAGATCTGACCATTCATCGCTTGTAGTTCCACGCTTTGATCGTCTGTTTTGTTGCAAAAAATTTGCACATTTATGTGATCGAAAAAGTATAGTCATTTATTGTACGAGGTAAAAACTTCCGCGAGAATAGACGGTCGAAAGATCTGGTGCTGGTGAGAGGATAGTCGGAAAAAGCGTGTCACATTCTCTGATGAGACTAGAAATCGTGAGCGAATTGTAGCAAGGACACTCATGACAAATAGCACCTCCTTGGATAATTCCTTGATTTTTGGCTTTCTCAAGAATGCAAATATTTGGAAAAGTTGGATTTGTTGGATTTGTTGGTGGACAGCCATTATTGTCTTTTGAGCCTTTTACAAGGGGACATTTATCACAGTTAGTTTTCCTTTTTTCAGTACAATTGAGTACTCCATCTTCATCAGGATCTTCATTATTAATGATTTTTACTTGTACTTTTGCGATTCCTACTTTTCCAGTTTTTGTATCTTTTGCGCGAGTTTTCACGGTGTAAATCCCAGTCGTTTCATAGATATGAGAAAGTGGGATTTTGATTCTTTCATCCGTCACAGTAAAATTTTTCCCATCTCAAAACTCAATAATTTTTTCAGTTGGATTTTTCGTTTTTTCTACATTGATTGTAAAGATGATTTCTTCTCACAAATATTGTTTTTGAGGAGTAGCATAGAGAGAAACACCGATTGCATTTGTATTCGGATCTTTTGAGTCTGTTGGATTTTTTGGGTCAGTAATATTGACTGTGACTTCCGGATCGCCAACTGGTTTCTCAGTTTCTGGGTTAATTATTTTTACTTTGATAGTTGGAGTTCCAATTTTTAAATCGTCACACTGTATCGTTTCGCGTGAAAATTTCTCTACTTTTCCATCAGGATAGGCGATAGTCCACTCGTATTTCCACTGTCCTCCTTCTGAGATTTTCGGGACAAATACACATTTTTCACCGCTTGTAAAACTGGTTTTATTGGTTGGTGTATTATCTTGTGTAACAATAATTTGTGTATCGATTTTTGAGTTTTCAGGATTTTTCGGAGTGTCACAGATTATCTTTTCTCAATACTGTTTTCGTATTTTGCAAGTATGCTCTCAGGTATCGACCGGAGGACATCATTTATTTTCTCGGATTCCTTTTACGAGCGGACATTTATCACAGTTGGTTTTTCGTTTTTCAGTACAATTCAGGATTCCATCCTTATCAGGATCTTCATCTTCCTTGACAGTCACTGTCACTGTCGATTGACCAGTTTTTCCAGTTTTTGTATCGGTGACGGTCGAGATGACAGTGTAGGTTCACGGAGTTTCATAAATATGATTGTCCGTGTAAGTTTCTGTACCTTCTGTTGAGGTTGTTTGTGTTCCGTCTCAAAAATCAATTTTCTGGGTAGTAGGATTTGGCGTTTTTGAAACCACTGTTGTAAAGTTAAAATTTGTAACCGTTGTACCCGTGAGAGGATCAGCATCAAGAATCACTCCGAGCCCAGATACTTTATCATCTGGATTTTTTTTAGTATTTATTGTGGTAGTAGGGTTAGAAATGGACTCTCCGGTCTCTGGATCGATGATTTGCACATCAATATCAGAAGTTCCATTGTCTAGGTTTTTACACTCGATTTCTTTTTGTTTAAATTCTTTGACTGCACCATTTCGATTGGTGATGGTCCAAATATATTTCCAGTTTCCACTTTGAGAAGTCTTGGGCACAAATACACACTTTTCATCTTTTCAAAATTCTGTTTTTTTCGTATCTTGTCCGTTTTGCTGTATTATGATTTTTGCATCGAGTGAATTTGTATTTTTGATAGGATTACACTGAGTAAACCCAAGAATTTTCGAAGTCATAATTGCAAATTCTCATCGGGTGATTGCCTCATCTTGTCCGATGCTTCCGTCACTTCTCGCTTTTATAAGACCGACCTCGATTGCTTTTTTTGCATACCCATACCAGTATTTGTCAGTGTCTGGGATTTTCAAACTAAAATCTGTATTTCTTTTATTGAGTTCTTCATTCCAGAGATTGGCTCGACGGAGAAGTATGGCGGCGGCTTCTATACGGGAGGTAGTATTTTCTGCACAAAATGGAATACTGGTGTAAGTATTTCCATCTTGACAACTGGTTTGACCATTTTGATCGAGTACATATCCACGGACGATTTTTTGACCGTCGGCATACGCGATACAATAAAAATACGGATTGACTTTTGGGAGATCGATATATGGGGAAGTCGTATATTTTCTAATATCTTCGGTCGAAGGTGTGGTACATTTTTTGCAGCCAACTCCGACGACGAGTGATACATAAAAATCTCGCTTCATCGTGTCGTTTGGATGGAAAAGATGACTTCCATTGTCGGAAATTACTCCGTTATTATAGAGGTCATCGACCGCCTCATAATAAGGGCTATTACGAGGAATATCTGTAAAAGGATTTTCTGCGAAGACTTGACTTCAAAACCCGATACACATTACAAGGATGAGAGCGATTTTTTTCAAAAAATTCATGAGTAAGAAGATTACATTTTTGTAGGCATTTTGATTGCCAAGAGTTCAAAAGTTGTTTTAAGTTGGTCAGTAGTCTTTTGAATGAGAGCGATTCTAAAATTTTTCAAATTTTCATTTTCTTCTTCCTTGATTTTTGGTGAGTGGACATAAAAGGCATTAAAAGTCGTCGCTAAATCATACGCATATGTCGCAAGATGATGCGGTTTATATTGCTCAACAGTACGTGTGATGATAGCTGGCATTTCTTCGATTTTTTGTATGAGAGCCTTGTCATATTGTGTGAGTTGGAGTTTGCTTGTGTCGATAGTTTTATTTATTTCTTCTCCTTCTATCATCTTTTTTCCACGGACATAGGCGTACTGGATGTATGGTCCGCTATTTCCCTCAAAACTGAGCGCTTTGTCCCAAGTAAAGACAATGTTTCTTTCACGATCTTGCATGAGATAAGCATATTTGATAGCACCAATCGCGATTTCTCGGATATCTGCTTCATCAAGGACTTCATCGCCGGTTTTCCCTTTTTCTTCGAGGAGTTTTTTGACACGAGTGAATCCCTCATTTACGAGGCTATCAAGGCGAATAATATTTCCTTTTCGGGTGCTCATAGCCCCTTCTGGAAGGACAATAGCCCCATTAGCGGCATGGAAAAATTCCACTCCTTTTGCGATATCTTCACCCCACGCTTTTTTCGCAACCCAGAAAACCTGTCGGAAGTGTAATGCCTGACGCACATCAACAAAATAGAGAATTTTGTTTGGATTCCAACCATTTGTGAGTCGGTATTTGATTGCAGCAAGATCACTCGTGAGATAGAGGTTTGTCCCGTCTTTTTTTTGTAAGATTGTCGATGGAAGCTTGCTCTCTTCTGGGAAATTTACCCCGACACTACCGTCTTCATTTTTTGTTGCGATTTTTTTCTCGATCAGTTCTGCCACGATAGAGTTCATATCGTATTGGAGTTTTGGTTGATCACCAATTTGTGGTAATTCAATTCCTTCATAAAAACTCTCCCCAACATCATAATCCTGATGAATATGCATCATTTCGAGCATTTGTCTGGCAGTATGAATTGTTGCTTTTGTAAATCGTGCCCAGAGTTTTGTATATTCTTCATTTCACTGTGAGAGTGCTTTGAAGACATCTCGACACTCGGCTTGGACGCTTTCGTCTGCTTCGCAATCAGCATTGATTTTTATATAGACTTCGAGAAGATGGTCGATAGCGTCGCTTTCGAGTTTCTCCTCACTTCCATATTTTTTAAATCCGACGATAAGTTTTCCAAAAAGAGCTCCCCAGTCACCGAGATGACTGTCTCAGACGACTGTGTAACCAAGATATCGAAGGGTATTGATGATAGATTGTCCGAGAAGTGGAGTGCAGATGTGCCCGATGTGAGGTGGTTTCCCGACATTCATTCCGATGTAGTCGATGACGATGCTTTCATCTTTGTGGAGACTTGTATCTGGTTCGATTTTTTTCTCCAAAAAATCTTTTGCAATGTCAGCCCAAACCGCGTCAGTAAGGAAAAAATTAATATAACCACCAGTTGTGCTGATATTTTTAAAAATTTCTCATTTTTCTTCCATTTTTTTCGCAAATTCATCTGCGATTTCATTTGGTGATTTTTTGAGGAGTTTTACGAGTGGAAAGATATTTACACAAAATTCACCAAGTTTTGGTTTTGGTGCTGGTGTAATGATGGCTTTTATTTGTTTTGATGGATCAAAACTATCAAAAATTTCTTGAAGAATTGAATGAAAAGAAGACATAAAAATACAAAAAATAAAAGTAAAATTTATCTCTCTTATAGTAGTGAAAAAGCCAAAAAAAGCAAATAAAAACTCCTACATTTTGTAAGAGTTTTTTCAGATTTTTGATTTTTGTAGAAAAATAATAGTAAACATTCATTTGAAAAAAAAAAAAAAAAAAACGGTATACTTATTAACAATATTTTATCTTCAAGAAAAAATATTGTTTTATTTTTTAATTTTTTCGTATGAAAATTTTTGATACTACTATTTCCTATAAGGAAAAATATTGGCTTTTCGGAAAAGAAAACCGTATTCGTCGAGTACTCTTTTTTTACCGAATGCTTTGTATTCCGATACTTATCGGACTTATAATGATATTATTGTGAGGATGATTGAGTTATACTAGTGTGGTTGCCAAGGCAAATGTCACATCAGTTATGATTATGTCGCTTATTATGTATAGTTTACTTCTCCTTTTTGAAATATTTCTCGTTCCAAAAATCGTACGAAAACGAATGCATGATATGGGAAAAGAAAATCGAAAAATTGAATATCTTGTGATTTTGTTTCCCGTTTTCCGAGAAGTTGTCAATATTATAATGTTGATTTTATTTATGATAGATCCAAAAATGGTATTTTCATTTCTGATCTGAGGGGCTTCCGATGTACTATACTATATTCTTTTAGTTTTTCAGATTATATCCGGATTATTTGTTTTATATCTTCTTTTTGCTCCTGGCACCCAATGACCAAACGATTATGGTGAAGACCGATATTATAAACCTTGACTTCTTGGGTAAAAAAATCTCTCCATTTGGAGAGATTTTTTTACATTTTTTTAAATTTTACATTTTCTCCACACTCCATTTTCCACCCGCCTCGTCTATCATTTTCCAGCCTTTATCCGTGAGTGTATCACGGATACTATCAGCAGTATTCCAGTCTTTCTCTTGTTTTGCTTGGGCTCGTTTTTCGGCGAGTTCTTGGATTTCTTGTGGGATTTCTTCATTCTTATCAAGGAGAGAAAAATCAAAAATTCCGAGCACTTCATCGATATTTTTTAAGAAATCTTTTATCGCATCGATTTCTGCTTGTGAGTAAGTATTCTCATCCATTCCAGCATTGATGGTTTTTTGAAAGGTGAAAATCACTGTCAGAGCGAGATTGCTATCGAAATCATTTTCGAGGTGCCCGACAAATTCCTGCATCGCACCTTGGAGCACATCTCGAAAATCTCGAGAAATTGTATGCGAAACATTTTCAAAACCTTTGTAGCGAGCAATTTTTTTAAAAGTCTCATCAAAACCTTGAATCGTTTTTATACCAGCATCGAGGCGACTTTGTGTGAAGTTAAAATTTTCTCGATATTTATTTTGTAAATTGAGGAGTCGAAAGCCACGACAGACGAATTCGGCAGGGAAGTTTGCATTTTTTTCGATGATGTCACGAAGTGTGAAAAAATTTCCGGCTGATTTTGCCATTTTTTTATTATCCACAAGGAGATGTCCACCGTGAAGCCAGTATTTTGAAAATTGTTTTCCAGTAAAGGCTTCGCTTTGTGCGATTTCATTTTGGTGGTGTGGAAAAAGATTGTCGATTCCACCCATGTGAATGTCGATTTGATCACCAAAAATATGATGATTACAAGCGCTACACTCGATATGCCAACCCGGTCTCCCTTTGATTTTGACTGAAAATAGCGATGTTTGTTTTTGTCATTCTAGTGCCCCCTTTTGTCATCCTGAACTTGTTTCAGGATCTCTTTCTAAGGAATTATTACATAGTCCTGCATTAGATTCCGGATCGCAGTCCGGAATGACAGTTTTTGGAGTTTTTAACTGACAATTTTCCTCATTTACTTCCAAATCTATCTCCCAAAAATTTTCTCCATCTTTTTCTGGGTTGTAGGCTTTCCAGAGCGCAAAATCAGCGATTTCATCTTTTTCGTATTCATCATTATCGATTCGTACACTCGAAATCATACCTTTTACATCGAGGTTAGCCAGTTTTCCATAATCCTTAAATTTCGCGACTCGATAATAAATACTTCCATCGTCGGCTATATACGCAAATCCTTTATCGAGGAGTCCTTGGATAATTTCTCACATTTCCTCGATCAAAAGAGAAATAGGCTTGATAGTATCGGCTCTATTTACATGAAGCATATCGAGATCTTTGAGAAATTCCTTGCTGTATTTCTCAGTAAATTCTTTGAGATTTTCTCAAAATTTTTGACTGTCGCGAATAGTTTTATCATCGATATCGGTAATATTCATCCCAGTTTCGACTTTATAACCAAGAAAGCGGAGTGTTCGTACAATTAAATCCTCGAAAAGATAGGCTCGTAAATTTCCGATATGTGCAAAATTATACGGTGTCGGCCCACAGTAATAGACTTTTACTTTTTCTTGTGAAAGTGGTTTGAAGCGCTCGACTTCGCGAGTGAGAGAGTTGTAGAGATGGAGAGACATGAGATTAATTAAAAATTAATAATTGAGAATTTTTTTATTTTTTGATATTACAAATAATATATGAAAAACTTCCAAAAAATCCAGTGATATTATTTATTTTATTGTATTTCTACTTGACAAATGATTTATATATTTTATTAAGAAATAGACTGTTTCTTGACATTTTTATTTTTTTATGTAAAAGTCTTGACAAATCATATAAAATATATTATAATGTATATGTTCTTTTTGTAAAGAGTTCGCTTTATATTATAAATTTACTTTGTATGATGAAAAATCGTTATAAGGTGGCGTCTCAATGGTTTCAGGCAATAATCACACTTTGTGTACTGTCTTGTTTTTATATATCGCGTGATTATTTTTCGGCTGATGCAGAAAAGATGCCAAAGCCAAAAACACCACCGATTGTATGGGCACAAAAACAGTATTGGGGTGGTGATGAAACTGGATTTGCCAGTGGTCACACACTAGTGATAACAAATAAAAAACTCTCACTTTCTGAGGGGGTTGTGTACCAAAAAAATGGGGTCAAAGTTTCTTTCTTTCGAGAAAGTGACCCACAAAATATCGAATTGCGTATCCAATCGGATTTACCACGATTTTATACGCAAATTGATGCTGGTACACTTCTTGTAGAAGGGAATATTTCCTCTTCACAAGTTGATTCGATTTTACGACAAATCCAGTCATCATAATCTCACTGTTGTAGATTGCTTTTAAATTCTCTTCATTTTTTGGAGGGAATTTTTTATTTGCATTTTTTTAATTCCTTAAATTGTGATTGATTATAGTAGAATAAAATACTAATAAGCATAACTATGCAAGTTGCTATATAAAAAAAGAGTTGTATAGTGTTTGGTACGATAATTGGAAAAAGAATTCATTGAGTTGGGAAAAAAGCAGTTGCTAGCTTTGAAAAGTAAGAAAAAATAAAAATATTAAGAAAATATCCGATAATTCCAGCGATACAAGTCAAGAAGATGAGTTCTCAAAGCGTCAAAAAAATGGATCGAAGATTAAAAATTCAAAGTCGGTAAATAAGGCGATAAATATGCTTTATTTCTCGTAAAATACTTCCAAGTAGAAAAAGTATGATTGTTCATACTACACAAATTATCGCAAGAAAAGTGGCTCAAAATATGAGTTGTAAAGTTTGAAGTCGTTTTTCATTTTCTTTTATAGCATCCTGATCAAAAGTGATATTGAGGCCCTTATAGTCTTTTTTTAAATTTTCTATATTGTTTAGATTTTTGATTTTTGCTACGACTTTAAAAGGGTTTCAAAGTGAGAGTCCTATAGATTTGAGTCGGCTTTCTAGGATTTTTTTCGGGAGCACCACGCCAAATCCTGGGTAGTCTGGACTGATGTCAGTGATTTGTGTCTCGATTGGTTTTGCTGGCTTTTTCCCATCAAGATTGAAGAGTTTTGATTTTCCAACTGTGATGACAACCTTCCTTCCTTTGATAAATTTTTTATCAATTTTTGGAAAAATTGGCAAACTTCCAGCAAACTGCAAATTGTAGTATTCGAGCATTTTTTGAGATATTCCGACTCATTTCTTGCCAAGTGGAGTGTCACCAGAAATAGCAAAAACAGGTATATCACTCTCCAATCAAAAAGAAAAAATAGAAAAATCTCCAGTGACTGGATACTGGATAAGAGTGAAAGTTTTTATATCTTCGAATCGCGAATCATTTGATATTTTTTTAAGTGTTTCATCTGAGAGTCCAGAGACACCTTTCGAAAGAAAAGCGAAAATATTTCCACCACTTGATATTTTTACGCGTTTTGGGTCTCAAATATTTATACTTGAATAATATGAAACCGCTGATGACATATTTTGATACATCCAAATAATACCATATCATAAAAAGAGTGTCAGCAAAATCACAAACACAAAACTGATACTTTTTATTTTATGACTCTGGATTTGTCTCAGTAGAAATGGTATAATCTTCATAAAAAGAAAGGGAAGTAGTAAACTGTAATTTTGGGAGATCCTGATGGCTTGAAATAAAAATAGTCGCTTTTTCTTGCTTTTGATAGTCAAGTATGATTTGTATGATTTTTCATACTAGTGATGTATTCAAGTGAGATCCCGGTTCGTCAAGTATCAATATTTTTGGTTTATGTATCATGGATCGTACGAGATTGACTCGCTCTCTTTGTCCTGCTGAGAGGTTTCAGACGAGTTTGTTTTCGTATTTTTTGAGCCCGATTTCTCAGATGAGTTTTTGGTACCATTTCATATCGATTTCCACTTTCATGATGCTTGCTGGCATGAGTATATTGTCCCGTACGCTCATATTTTCAAAAAAATCCGCATCAACAAAACTATATCCAAAAAGAGAAAATCGAGATTTTGCAATATCTTTCGAATCCGCTTCTCAAATTTTTATATTTCATTTAGTCGGAAAGATAATACCTCCGACAAGTTCGAGAAAAGTAGTTTTTCCGCTTCCAGATGGTCCGGTGAGCCGCACGAGGCTTTCGCTTGGGATTTCGAGAGAAAAATCTTTTATTATATGCTGAGATGATTTTTTGTAGACAAAAGATACATTTCGCATCGAGATGTGAGGCGATTTTTTGAACATTATTTTTTCTTTTGACAAATAAAGTACTCCTCAAAACTTCGATCACGACAGGCTTTTGGTTTACATCGTGAAAGTTTTGTAAAATTTTGTTTGACTGGTCAGATGAGATCTTGAATATCCTCCCCAACAAAGACTTTCAAGACGAGATTTCCGTCTTTTTTTAAGAATTTTTTCGCCACTTCTAAAATAGCCAAATTAAGCTCGACCGATCGATATTGGTCGACTCCGGTCATACCTGTGGTTTTTGGGGCGATATCAGAAGTGATGAGGTCAAACTGCTCAATATCTAAACCTTCGAGAAATTTTGACACCTTTTCAAATTCAAAAATATCTTCTTGGAGCAGGTGAATATTTGGAAAACCAAAATTTTTATCAATTTTTTGAATATCAATTCCCACGCATTTTCCATTTTGTCAGATGATTTTTGCGATGACTTGCAAAAAACTTCCCGGTGCCGCTCATACATCGAGCACATTCATATCTTTTTTGATGAGATTGTAGCGATCTTGGAGTTCTAAAAGTTTAAAAGCACTTCGTGCACGGTATCCAAGTTTCCTTGCTTGCTGGGCATATTTATCATTTACTTGATAATGTTTTGGCATATGTTTTGACAAAAATAAAAATATAAATATTATGTACGAAATTTCTTTGAAAATAATTTTCAATTATCTCTTAATGTAGTCTTTTTTTGTGAAAAATCAAGTAAAAAATGGTACATATCTTCTTATTGACCTAGAAATGACCGGTTTAAATCCTTTTAAACATGGTGTTATCGAAGTTTGAGCGGTCGTCATGGATGTAAAATTTGAAATCGTCGATGAATTTTTGATGGATCTTTGTCCGCCAGCAAATATTATTATTGAACCAGAAGCTCTTGAATATAATGGATTTACACTTGATAGGATTGCATCTGGAAATTCTTATGAGCAGTTTTGTGAAGAATTTCAGGTGTTTTTGGATACATATTTTGATCTTGATCAAAAACCTATCTTGGTCGGACAATATGTGACGGCTGATATTTCGTTTCTCCAAAGTATTTTTTATTTGGCAGGCTACGAATCACTTTTTATGCGATTAGGAAATGATATTCTTGATACGAAATCTATCGCTAATGAACACAATGCTGTTGCTCGCTATACTGGAAAGCCACTTGTATTTGAGAGTACAAGTCTTTCAAAGCCGGGTGGATTAAAAGATATTTTAAAAATCCGATGAGATTATGAGGCGCATACAGCGATGTGAGATGTACTTGCGACGCGTGATGTCCTTAAAAAGTTTTTACGTCTTGGCGATAAGTCATAATATATGAAAACTCCACTTATTTGGCAACTTGAAAAATACTTTTATTCTGACATAGAGGATGAGAGATTTTTGAGCGATTTAGAAATGTGAAAAAAGCTGTATAAATCTTTTAAAAAAACCTATAAAAACTTATTTCATACTTTTCATACTTTTTATGAAGTACTCCAATTTTATGAAGATTATTCACAAATGATTCAGATTTTAGAAAAGCCAATGTATTATCTCTACTATCGGAGTATGCAGGATATGAGTGATCAAAAAATCGCTCAAAAATATGAAGAAATTCGTATCCAATATGAAAAATATATACAGGGGCTGGATTTTATAGAGGCTTGATGGGTAGCAATCTGAGAAGAAAAACTCAAAAAATTTTTCCAAGAAGAAAAACTTCTGCCTTATAAAAATGATATCAAATCAATTATTCGAAATCTTCCACATTTAAAGGAAAAAATCAAGAAAAAAGATAAAAGTATGAAAAGTATGAATGTGGAAAAAATCCGAGTAGAGTATCAAAAAGTGCAAAACTCAGCAAATACTGACGAAGAAAAAACCCAGCAAATATCTGACCTTTATAAAAAACTCTGCCTTGTTTGGCAAAACGAATGAAAAGAATGAGGATACAGCGAAAATCCACTCGCAGTAAGAAATATTCAAGAACAATTGCCAGATGATTTTGTAGATTTTTTCCTAAAAGTAGTACAAAAGTATATCCCCATTTATCAAGAGTTTCAAAAAAACTCATCTGAATCCATTGAACCCCAGAAATACCCTCTTGAAGAAATTGTTAAAAAATATACACAAACTTTTTCTCTATTTGAAATGAGAAAAACGGCTAAAAAAATACTTTTATGAGGACAAGTAGATTCACAGGTGGCTGAAAATAAATTTCCATGAGCCTTTACAAGTTACCAGTATAATACACCATCATTTACGCTTTTGCAGTATCATGAAAATATCTCGAGTGTATTTACCCTTGTTCATGAAATGTGACATGCGCTTCATGGGACTTTTTCCCAGATCCAAAAGGCACCTGTTTACCATACACCTTTTTGTGTGGCTGAGACGGCTTCGATTTTGAGTGAGATTTTCTTTTTTGATCAAAACTTTTCAGAAAATAAGGAAGCCAAAAAATATTTTACAAACTCACTTTTTACTGCGATTTTTTATCAATTACAAATTACTTTATTTGAAATAGAAGCGCATAAAAGTGTAAAGTATGAAAAGTATGATTTTTCAGAAATATGGAAAAAAGAATCAAAAAAAGTTTCATGACAGGAGTGAAATCCAAATTATTGGACTCAAATCGGACATATTTTTTATAATCCATTTTACTGCTATTCTTATATTTTCGGAGCGATTTCTGCGGTGAGTATTTTTTTGAAATATAAAAAATGAGAAATTTCTCCTGAGCAAATACAAGAATTTTATAGCCTTGGAAACTCGCTTGCACCGATTGAGATTTTACAAAAGTATGGTATAGATATGAAAAATACGGATACTTATGAGAAAGTTTTTGAATATTTACAAGAAATTTCAGACATGTAATTTTTATGTGAAAATAATTTGCTTTTTTTAATTTTTCTTTTATACTTAGCGGGCTTTATTTCTTATTTTCATTTTTATGTACTCTCTCGAAGCAAAGATCCGTACAGAAGATGCTCGAACTACTCGACGAAGCGGTCGTGTGATTCCTGGTGTTTTGTATGGTAAGGATGTCCCTTCGACAATGGTTACTGTCGGGATTTCTGAATTTATAAAAGTCTACCGTGAAACTGGTCAATCTCAGATCATCACACTCAATGTAGACAAGAAAAAATATAATGTCCTCGTGCAAGATGCACAACGACATCCAGTGACTGGTGATTTTCTTCATCTCGACTTTATCAATGTAGATATGAAGCAAGAAATCGAAGTTGAAACTCCAATTACTCTTGTTGGTGATGCACCAGCAGTACTTGAAGGTGGTCAAGTTTCTCAAATTTTGAATGAACTTACCGTGAAATGTCTGCCTGCTGATCTTGTTGATGCTATCGAAGTTGATATTTCATCACTTCAAATTGGTGATACACTTCATGTATCTGCCATCAAGGCGCCAAAAGGTATCACTATCGTAAATGACGGTGAAGAAGCTGTAGTGAATGCAACTGAAATCAAAGTCGTCGAAGAAGAGGCTCCAGTAGAAACTGAAGAGGAAGCTACTACAGAAGAAGCTTCTGGAGAAGAAGCTTCAGTAGAAGCGGCTGAATAATTCTACTATTAATTTTTAAAAGGTCTGCATTTGTAGACCTTTTTTCTTAACAAAATTCTTATGATTATAAAACTTATTGGTTCTGGAAAAGAACTCGAAACCCTTGAAGGACTCGTACAAAAATCTCTTGTCGAACTTGCTCTCGACGATGCAGTAAAAGTCGAAAAAACTGACGACGAAGCCTACAAAATGGAAGTCGGTGTCACTCAAAATCCAGCCCTTGCTATCGAAGAAGAAAGTATCGATTTTAAAGATATGATTTTCGAAGGAGAAATCCCTGAATATGAAGAAATCAAGTCGATGTTTCTCTCGATTCTCGGCGATGAAGAAGGGGATATGATGTGATGTGCTTCTGGCTCGTGCGACGGCTGTGCTGGTGGTTGCGAATAAAATCTCACATTTGTCAAACTATTTTTCTCTAAAAAATCATTTTCCTTTTGACAAAAAAACAAAAATAGGCTATACTTTCTATATATAGTCTATTTTTAATTTTATACAAATATGCAAATACTTTTTCAACAAAAAATGGGAAGTGGTCCGAGTGAAAATATAGAAAAAATACCAAATGGAAAGTCTAATTTTTCTGAATTTCCAGATTCGCTTAAGCAAGCAGCAGGGGCTGTAAGTGATGTTTATGAAAAAATTTTCTCTCAAATAGATAATTCCAATGAAATTCCTCAAGATAAACAAAATAAGATTCGGGCGGTGGTTGCTGAAATTTTAAAAACACCTTTTGATAAGGTTAGAGTTCTTTCGGTGGTACGAGATGTATTTGGAAAAAATGTGGATAAATTAATTTCAACAGCATTTAAAAAGATTGATGAAAATCCAGATATTTCTGCTGAGCAAAAACCTGTTTACGCAATGAAAATAGTAAATGAAATTACCAGTAGTCAATTATATGCACACCAATGAGAAGTACAACAAAATACAGTGTAGTTTTTTTGTAGAGAAGATAATAAGAGTCAATTTGGCAATGAAAATTACAAATTATGAGCAATTTCAAGATATGGTTGCATAAATTTAACCCCTAAAAATCCCTTTCACAATTTTGAAAGGGATTTTCTTTTGACTTTTCTAAAATATTTTTATAATAAAAATGCTTATAACAAATCCCGTGACAGTTTTTTATTTACCTTAAATCTAGGATAGGGCAAACTATTTTTGCCAGCCACTTTTTAGATTTAAGTAAATTGTGTCACAATGTTATAAGCAAACATCAAAGGCGATAGTTTGTCCTTTTTTGTTTGTTTATTTTTTTATTTTTCTTTTTTATGAATTCATTTGCTCTCTCTGCGGCTAGTGCTTCATTGCAATTTATGCAGTTTTGTTTAAAAAACGAAATGACTTGTAAGATTATCGGTTGGACACAAACGATAATTACCGGTCTTATTTTTATTCTTGTTTTTGCTTGGCTGATTCGATATATGATACGAAATTACAAACAAGAAATGAGTTTTAAGAAGTCGCTTATTTATGGGGTTTCTTTGTATATTGTACATAGTATAGCCGTTTTATTTTTTGCTCATCTTGGGATGTTTTTTCTTGTTATATCAATACTTATTGGAATACTTACAGTCTTTTTAACTGCAAAAGTTTTGAAAGATGAACTTATTACTCTGAGTTTTTCTGCTAAATCTATCGTAGCATTTTTTATTCTCAATATGCTCATAGGAATGGCTTTGACTTTTACTTTCACAACTCTTATTAACTTTTTCTTTTAAAAATTCTTTTTATCCTCCCATCTCAAATAATTCACTCAGCAGAATACATTGCACTCCCAATGTTTCTGCTTTTTTTTGTTTGCTTCCGGCTTTTTCTCCGACCACGAGGTAGTCGAGTGCTTTGCTGACACTAGTGCGGATTTGTCCGCCATTTTTCTCGATCCAATCATGGATTTGGTCACGGCTCATATTTTCAAAACTTCCTGTCACACAAAAGATTTTTCCAGAGAGTTTCGTATTTTCTGTAGTTTCTTGTTTCTCTGGGATTTGTATATCGAGTTTTTCGAGAAGTGCCTCGATGCGTGCATCATTTTCCTCAAAAAATCGTACAAATCCTTTTGCTGTTTCCGGTCAGATATCTTTGATATTTTCGAGTTCTTCGGCTGAGATACTTCGTAAAAAGTCGATAGAAATTGGTTCAAAACCATTTTTCTCATACATATATTTTTCGAGTACTTGTGCAGTTTTCTTTCCGACGCCAAGTATTCCGATTGCTGTGAAAATTCGTGCGAGCGTCGTGTGTCGAGCGGTTTCTATGGCTTTCAAAAGATTATCGACTGATTTTTGTTTGTAGCCCTCAAAAGAGAGGATTTTTTCTCGGTATTTTTCGATTTCAAAAATTGATGCAAAATCATCGATGATTTCGGTATCGAGAAATAATTCGATTTGCTTGATTCCAAAACCGTCAATGTTCAAGCCTTGTTTTGATACAAACATTTCTAATTGTCCTTGGACTTTTGCAGGACAGTGCCGATTTGGACAGTAGATTGCAACTTTTCCTTCATCTTGTATTAGTTCGCTTTGACACATTGGACAGTTTTTTGGTGGAAAGACTTTTTCTTCTTCTCCGCTTCGCACGCTTTCGATGACGCTGATGATTTCAGGTATGACTTCGCCCGCACGAGAGATATATACATAATCTCAAATTCGCACATCTTTTTTTGCAAGTTCATCATAGTTGTGCAGGGTAACGCGTCGCACAATGACGCCGGTGACTGGGGTCGGTTCGAGGTTTGCTACTGGAGTGATTGTCCCCGTACGTCCGATAGAATGCTCGATAGAAAGGACTTGCGATCGGACTTGTTTGGCTGGAAATTTATAAGCAATCGAATATCTCGGATGGTGTGCCGTGTGTCCGAGTAGGTGCCAGAGTTGCATATCATCGGCCTTGAGGACGATTCCATCAGTATCGAAATTAAAATCTTCGGCTGTATTTTCGAGGTATTTTTTTGTTTTTTCTTCGATGATTTTGATAAGATTTTCTACACCAGAAATAATTCCAAACCCATAATCTGCACACTCAAATCCCCATTTTCTTAGCATACCTACGAGGTCATGATATGAAAGTATGTCAAATCATACAATTCATACTTCGTCTTTTTCGACCTGTGGAAGCGAGTAAGCGAAGAATTGGAGTTTTCGCTCGCGTGTGATAAGTGGATTGATTTGTCGGAGTGATCCAGAGGCAGCATTCCGCGGATTTGCAAAAAGTTTTTTTCCGTCTTCCATCCTTTTTTGATTGACTTTTTCAAAGACATCATTTGGCATCACGACTTCTCATCGTACTTCTATGTATTCATATTTTTCGATGGCATCGATTTTTTTCGGAATATTTGTAATCTCCTTCGCTCCAAGTGTGATGTTTTCACCTTCTACGCCACTTCCACGCGTGATTGCCAAGTCCAAAACTCCGTATTTATAAATCAGTGCCACCCCAAGTCCATCGTATTTTGGCTGGATGTAGTATTCAAATTTTTCCGGTGATTTCTCTTTCAAAATATTTCGCATTCGCGACTCAAAATCCCGAATATCATCAGTATTGTAGGTATTATCAAGTGAAATCATTGGGTATCGATGCTTGATTTTTTCAAATTGCTGACTCGTCAAAATCGCAAGTTGCGCCGTCGGTGAATCTTTGTCGAGCATATTGTGATCAGCTTCAAGTTTTGCAAGCGCGTGAAAAAGTTGATCGTACTCAAGATCCGAAATAATCGGCGATTCCTCCTCATGATAGAGGCTATTGTGTGCTTTTATGACACTTCGAAGCAAAAAAATATCATCTTTTTTGAGTCGATGAATTTTTTGTAAAAAATCAGTGGTGTCTTGAAGGAGTTTTTGTGTGTTCATAGGGAAGTGATTAGAAGGTAGGATTTAGAGACGAGAAAATAGATTTTAGTTTGTAGGATTTTAGATTTAAAAAATGAAAACCAGTTTGTTGGGGGCTTGGGGGTGAAAACTGTCTGAGTCAGATGAAAATCAGTTATTAAAAAATGAGCGTAAGCGAACGAGTTTTTTCACCACCAAAGGTTTTGGTACTTTTGGCTCCAAAAGTACAGGGGTATAGGGGTGAGGTTTTGGAAAAAAGAATTTCTTTATTGACTGGATCCCCGGGTCAAGCCCGAGGATGACAAAAATTACTTTTTTAGAAAATTTGAAGATTCTGAAACAAATTCAAAATGACAGTAATTTTCATACCAATTTCCCAAAAATTTTCCAAGAGATTATAAAAAAAATTTGTAATTTGTCGAATTTTTTATATACTCTTTGGGCTTATTATTTATTTTTTACTCTATGCAAATCTCTCTTGAAAAGAAAAAACCATATCTCATCGAGATGACTCTCAAAGAATCTGGTGCGACTTTTGAAAAAGAATATCACAAAGTCCTCAAAGATGTCCAAAAAAATGGCTCTGTAAAAGGATTTAAAAAAGGTGCAGAAATCCCAGAAAAAGTCATCGTCCGAGAATTTGGAAAAGAAGTCCTCGAGCGACAAACCCTCGATAACATTATTGAGAAACTCTATCCAAAGGCTCTCGCAAAAGAAAAAATCATCCCAGCAGCACCAGGAAATATTACAGAAGTAAAAAGCGTCAACCCAGTCGAAGTTGTCTTCGAGGTAGAAATCTTCCCAGAAGTCAAAATCGACGAGAAAAAACTCGATGCTATTAAAATCAAAAAAACAAGCGTCCGAGTGACAAAAAAAGAAGTCGAAGAAGAGCTCGATGCTATTAAGACTCGATTTACTCACTTCCATGAGGCTGGTAAAAAAGCCGACGACGGAGCCGACACTTCAAATGAAACCATCGAAAAAGGAGACCGAGCAACTATCACAGCACAAGGATACGATAAAAAAGGTGGTGCGCCAATCAATGAAACCTATGTTCCAAGTCATCCACTCGTGATCGGTTCTGGATCATTTATTCCAGGATTTGAAGACAAACTCATCGGTGCGAAAGTTGGAGACAAAGTAGATTTTGATATTACTTTCCCAGATGACTATCATAGTGATGATTTCAAAGGGCGAAAAGTGTATTTTGAAGCGACGGTCGAGAAAATCGAAAAACCACACACTCCGGAATTTACAGAAGAATTTATCGAGCAACTTCGAGGGAAGAAAACTGACCTAGAAGGATTTAAAGAGATCCTCAAAAAAGAAATCACAGACCGAAAACAAGCCGAAGCGCGACAAAAAGATGAGGTCACTCTCATGGAAAAACTCGAAAAAATCACAACTCTCGAAATCGGTCCAGCACTTATCGGTCGAGAAACTGATCAAGTCTTTCTCGAGCACAGCGAACAAATCCGACAACAAGGACTCGACATTAAAAACTACCTCGAACATGTAAAAATGGATGAAGAAACATATAAAAAAGACGTGGTACGACCAGAAGCAGAGCGACGACTCCGAGCAGAACTTATCCTCTCAGAAATCCGAAAAATCAAAAAAGTAGAACCAACAGAAAAAGATATGAAAGCGGAAATCGCTCTCATCATCGAGGCCTACGGTTCCCCAGAAGTCATCGAGCGACTCGAGAAAAAACTTATCCCAGGTGACCCAACATACGAAGATGTCAAAAATCGACTTGCCTACAAACAAGTAGTAGAAATGTTTTTTGAATAGAAAATATTTGAAAAAATAAATAAAAAAGACCTTATATAAGGTCTTTTTTTGTGATTGTAAAAATGAAAAGTCCCCATTTCTAATGAGGACTTGAAGTCCGTAATAAAATTAAAATTTTTTACGGATTATTGTAGTTGTACCCATTAAGCAAGGTACAAGAAGTGAGAATATGTACATAAAAGTGACAAGAAATATCATCATATAAGATTTTTCAACATATAGTACACTATATATGAATACTGCAATTACAAGGAACATTGCCCCTAGGTGTAAAAGTATAAGTATAGAACCTTTCAAGATTGAAAATTGTAAATTATCATCTAAAATTTTCATTTCTACTACACCACTTTTTAAGACAATTAATAAAAAAACCAAACATATTAAATCTTGCCATACGCTTATATTGCTATAATAATTCACAATTCCTATTATTACTCCTAATAAAGGAATTATAATATTACGCACATATTTATTGTTTAACAATTCGTTCATTTTGCACCTCCGAGTGCTTATATAAAAGTACAACTCTATCTTTTGATAGAATTATACTTTTAAAAATTTAAAGATAATTTATCAAAAGATGTGATAATTATATCATAATTTTTTATTTTTGTCAATTAAAAATGCTATTTTTCCCAAAAAAAGCACCATTTCCTTTGATAAATCATTTGAAAAAAAACAATTTTTCTATATACTGTGTCGGCAATTTAATTTTATATATGTTTTCATTTCTTACTAAAATTTTTGGTGATCCATCAGAAAAAAAACTACAATCATACCGAAAAGAACTCGAAGCGATCAAAAAAATCGAAGCAAAATACCGTGATGAAATTACTTCTCTCGAACAAGTCCAGGCAAAAACTCACGAATTTCAGAGTAAATTTGAAGGGCTCGATATCACAGATGATGATGACAAGAAAAAAATCAAAGAAATCCTAGAAACTATAAAACATGAGGCTTTTGCGCTTCATCGAAGGACTTGTGAACTTATTCACGGGCAGACTTTCGAACTCGATGCCAATACACAATTTGAGTGGAATATGGTGCCGTATGATGTGCAGATGCTTGGTGCCCTTGCACTTCATGATGGAAATATCTCCGAGATGAAAACCGGAGAAGGTAAAACTCTCGTCGCGACCATTGCTGCCTACCTCAATGCGCTTGTCGGAAATAGTGTCCACATCGTCACAGTCAATGATTATTTGGCTCGTCGTGATGCGAAAGAAATGGGAATTATCTATAAAGCGCTCGGGCTCTCTGTCGGGGTGATTTCTCATGGGCAGAGTTTTGAAGAGAAAAAGCATTCATACAGTCGAGATGTCGTCTATGCAACGAATAACGAACTCGGATTTGATTATCTGCGTGATAATATGGCGGTTTCGGATGAAAATCGTGTGATGAGTACGCTTTGGTATGCGATTATCGATGAGGTTGATAGCATTTTGGTTGATGAGGCTCGTACACCACTTATTATCTCGGCGCCGTCTGCTGAGCCAACCAGTCAGTATATGCGATTTGCTGCGATTGCTCGCAAACTCTCTGAAAATACCGACTATAAAATCGACGAAAAACAAAAAACTGCGACCCTTACAGAAGAGGGAATTAATGCGCTCGAAAAAATTCTTGGCGTTGATAATATCTATGTTTCTCAGCACTACAACGATATTCATCACATTGAAAACGCCCTCAAAGCATCAACTGTGTACAAAAAAGATATCGACTATCTTCTTCGAAATGATGCGTCTGCCGCTGAGGTTGATTGCAATTGGCTGGATGAGGCTCGTACACCACTTATTATCTCGGCGCCGTCTGCTGAGCCAACCAGTCAGTATATGCGATTTGCTGCGATTGCTCGCAAACTCTCTGAAAATACCGACTATAAAATCGACGAAAAACAAAAAACTGCGACCCTTACAGAAGAGGGAATTAATGCGCTCGAAAAAATTCTTGGCGTTGATAATATCTATGTTTCTCAGCACTACAACGATATTCATCACATTGAAAACGCCCTCAAAGCATCAACTGTGTACAAAAAAGATATCGACTATCTTCTTCGAAATGATGAGATTATGATTATCGACGAGCATACAGGTCGAGTTTTGCCAGGGCGACGCTATTCAGATGGGCTTCATCAAGCGATCGAGGCAAAAGAAAATGCAACCATCCAAGAAGAATCTCGAACGCTTGCTTCAGTGACTTTCCAAAATTATTTCCGACTCTACAAAAAACTCTCTGGTATGACTGGTACCGCAAAAACTGAGGAAGAAGAATTTTATAAAATATATAATCTGGAGGTCATATGTGTGCCGACAAATCGTCCAGTAATCCGAGAGGATCGCGGAGACTTGCTTTTCCGAAGTGAAAAAGGAAAATTTGACTACATCACAAATCTCGTCGAAAAACTCTACGAAAAAGGTCAGCCAGTACTTATTGGTACTGTCAGTGTTGCAAAAAGTGAATACCTTTCTCATCTTCTCGAACAAAAAAATATTCCACATAATGTCCTCAATGCAAAACACGACAGCAAGGAGGCTGAAATCGTCGGTGCTGCCGGAAAATACAAAGCCGTGACGATCGCGACAAATATGGCCGGTCGTGGTACTGATATCAAGATAGATGATCGCGTACGAAACCTCTCTGGTACGGTCACTATCGAAGGAAAAGCCGGAAAACAAGAATACCCACTTGGTGGACTCTACATTATCGGTACAGAAAAACACGAAACGCGTCGAATCGACAACCAACTTCGTGGGCGATCCGGTCGTCAGGGAGATCCTGGACTTTCGCAATTTATGATTTCTCCACAGGATGATATCATGCGAATTTTTGGTGGAAATAAACTCTTTTCTATCCTTGCTCGATTTGAGTCACACCCAGAAAATGACCCACTTGTCGAGTCAAAAATGCTCACACGAAATATCGAATCAATCCAAAAACAAGTGGAAGGTCGAAATTTTGATATCCGAAAACATATTCTCGAGTATGATGATGTCCTCAATCAACACCGTCTTGCGATCTATGCGCGACGAAATCGAATCTTGAAAGGGAATGATATTCATCAGGAAATCCTCGATATGCTCGAACACCAAATCCAATCAATCGTATCGAGTGTGTATGATATTCATAACGAAATTGACTCGGCTTATGTGACGGATATCGTCAAAGAAATCAATGATTTTGCAGAAAGTGAAGTGATTTCACGAGATGATGTGGCAAATATCGAGACCTCAGAAGATATGCTTACTCGAGTAAAAACTCTACTCGCTGGAAAGATAGAAAATCTTCGCTCTCAAGGAGATGAGGAGACTTTTTCGGACTTTGAAAGACAACTTACACTTGCGAGTATCGATGAGATGTGGATGCAGCATATCGACAAAATGGCACACCTTCGTGAAGAGGTCGCCTTTGAGGGATACGCTCAAAAAAATCCGCTTGTCGTCTATAAGGAGCGCGCGTATGAAGGATTTATGAATCTCATAAATGATCTCGAATTCCGTGTCATCAAAGCTCTCTTGACAGCAAAACCAGCAGAAGCCATCGAGAGTGTCGAACTCGAAAGTGCACTGCGAAGCGACTATACAGAGACGGCGACAGCCTCACATGAATCAGCTAATTTACTACAAAAAATCTCTGATGACTTTCCAGGTCTTCCAAATACTGAAAAGGTAGAATCAAATGATGGAGTACGAGTAATCAAAGTGCAGACTCCACAACAAAATCCAGAAAATATTGATATGAATAATACTCCAAAAAATGCACAATGTCCGTGTGGAAGCGGAAAAAAGTTTAAAACTTGTCACGGAAAAAATTTATAATTTATTTTCTTTTTATGTCAGATCATTCAATTTATCGAGCGAATCAAGAACTTCGAGAAACCAATTCAACTTTTATGGATTTTATAAAATTCCTAAGAGATTTTGTAATTTTATTGATTATTGTCCTTTTAGTGCGCTCTTTTATCGTGACGCCTTTTCGTATTTCTGGAAGCTCTATGGAGGCTTCTTATCATGATGGAGAGTATATTTTGATCGATAAATTTTCATATCTTAATTTTGATACTCAGTTTGATAATTTTATCACTGGAGCATCTGAAAAAACTTTCATTGAAAAATGAGCAGAACTTTTTAAAAAAATCCCTATTCACATTGGTGATCCAAAACGATGAGATGTAGTTGTGATTACACCGCATGTTGATCCGACAAAACCATATTATATCAAGAGAATTGTTGGAATGCCAGGGGACACAATTCGATTTGAAAATGGAAAAGTTTCTATTAAAAAACCAAAATCAGAAAGTTTCATTGAGTTGTCTGAAGATTATCTTTCTGTGATTAATGAGTGACAAACCAACCTACCAAGTTCTGTGACTGAGAAAGAATTTAAAATTCCACAAGGATTTTATTGGGTAATGGGAGATAATCGCCTTAACTCTGCTGATTCTCGAAGTTGTTTCCATGATTGTTTTCGTGAGTGAGCTACTCATTTTGCTGCAAGAAAGGATATTATTGGTCGGGTACTTCTCGATTTTGGACATTTTGATCTCTTTGACGGAGAATTTAGTCTTAATCCTTTAAAAATTCCAAAACTTTGAACCCTTAAATGGCTTCGTCAGCCGAGATTTTTTGATACTCCAAGAAATGCTGAATATCCAGAACTCAAATAAGTATGTTTTTTCTCATAGATAAACCACTTTGACTTTCCAGTTTTGATGTAATTCGCCGGCTTCGAAAAAAATTTAATATCAAAAAAATGGGACACACTGGAACCTTAGACCCGCTTGCAAGCGGGATTCTTTTGATTGCGACGGAAAATAGTACTAAGCTCATTCCAGCGCTCGAAGGCTGTGACAAAACCTATTCCTTTACAGTGAGACTTGACGGTAAAACTGAAAGTTTGGATCTAGGGACAGAAGTTGAGCCAGTTGATACAAAAAACTATCAAAAAATCTCTGATATTGATTTGATTGTTTGACTTGAAAATTTGACTGAGCAAATCCCACCAAAATACAGCGCGCTTCATATCGACGGAGTGCGAGCCTACGATCTTGCGAGACAAGGTAAAAATTTCGAGATTCCAAAGCGAAAAATCACGATAAAAAATGCAGAAATAATTTCACAAAAACCGTATGAAGTTACAGTTCGACTGAGGATTTCTTCTGGGGGGTATATTCGTTCACTGGCACCTGAGATAGGGAAGTGGTATGATGTAGATGGTGGATATATTTCGATGCTTCGGCGCGAGATTTTACATTTGCCGTGAGGAGATTTGACTTTACAGGATTCTTTTTTACTCGATGAAATTTCCTTGCAAAATTTGATTTCTTACAAAAATCTTTTTCCACATTTTCTCCACCAAGAAATCACCAAAAAACAAAAGGAAAGACTTATCCAGTGAAAAGAGATTATTCTTGAAAATCTTGAAAAAACCCAAAAATGAGATATTTTTCTCTATCACGATGATTTTGTGTCTTGGTGTAAAATTGAGCATAGAACTTGCAAAATAAAGAAAAATAATGTATAAAAATATTTTAAAAATATTTCTTCACATAAAATTCACACAATTCCCCTTGATTTTTTTATGTTTTTGTATATATTTCACGGTATGAAAATTTTATCTCGCAGCATCCTTGGTATTTTTATAGCTTGTGTCGGCTTTTCGTCGCTATCTACACAGGAGGTTTTTGCGAGTGAAAAATCTTATACAGCGACGATTCAGGGATATATTCTTGAGGCTTATAAAGTGCAGGGAGATTCAATTGTTGCTACTTTGTCTCAAAATCTTACCAAGATGTATCCAAATCTTGAAAACCGAAAAAAAGCTTTTATAAACATACAAACAAGTCTTTCTCTTAAAAAACAAGCGATTCAAAAGCATCCAAAAATTTCTCAAATGACTCGTACTCTTCTTTCTCAGTATCTTGATTATATGATTTTTAAAATTGAGCAAGAAAAACAGAAAATAAAATAAAAAATCTCAGTTTATAAACTGAGATTTTTTTAAAATATTAGTATAAAAGGTAAATTTTTACTTTTCTAGAACAAATGGAATATTACTACGAATAGTCGGATTATATTCTATAATAAGAGAATTTGTTTTATTGGTAGTGCGTAATTTTTGTTGTCCTGCTCCGAAATCCATTCCTTGAGTTAAATGATTTAAATTATCTGGTATATCTTTATTAATATCGTTATTAAAACACTTTCGTTTTCCAGCCCAAGCGTATTTTAGATTTTTAGTGAGTTTATCTTCAGTCGTATTTATAGTAAATCCTGCAGTCCAGTACCAGTTTTGTTTTCCATTGGATTTTTTACCTCCACAATTACTCTCTACTTTTTGTGGATTTGCATATTTGACTTGAAATCCTCGTAAGTTTGCAAGGTCGTAAATATTTTCTTTTTTATCTGCAAATTTTTTGATATCTTTTATACGATATAAATCTGCGTCGTATGGGATTTTTTTCGAACCAATTGTATTTTTCGTAAAAATTGTTCCATATATATAGAGCTGGCGTGCCAGTAGTCAATTATTGTCAGTATTTCGATTGAGGATTTTCCCATCTCGGTAACTTAATAAACTTCCATCTGCTATTAAAATTGCGTCAATATTAGTTACATCTGGATCAACATAAATGTTTCCACCATTGTTATTTTTGTCGCGTTTTGCGATAATAGTGAGCAGAGAAGTTTTATCATCGGTATTGTGTAAATCAGCATTTATGTAAATATTTGCCCCCTCGACAATGAGAGTATTTTTTCCTGTGATTGGGATATGATATTTTTTTGGTACACTTTTTTTAAATTTTTTCGAGACCGTTTCGAGTCGTACAATATGTCATTTATTAATTTCTTTTGAATTACTTGGAAGAATTCTTGATTTTCCTTTATAATTATAATAAAAAATATTTTCTCAATCAATTTTTACTGTGGCACTGTCAGCATCAAAAGAGCGAATTTGAGTATCAATATATTGTTTTGTGGTAGCTGGTGCATTTCGGGTAAGAAGAGCGATTCTGTGTTCTATTTCTTCGGACATAATCGGTATTACGCCTCGTGATGAGTTGATTTCATTGATGCCAGTGTCCCCAGATTCATTGAAGAGATTATTTTTATTTCCGTCGAGATTAGCGATTCCAGTGATGAGGACTTGTTGTTTTTCAAAGATATTTTCGACTGCGGTCCCACTAAAAGATACATTGAAATCCTGCTCGAGTTTTTCTTCATTTTCTTTTTTCCAGCCGAGATTGTAGAGGAGTTTTTTTGGGAGTCACTCTGAGTGGAATACAATAAAAGTTTCGAGGCTTTTTGGACAAAAAAGTGACTTGCTTTCATCGACTTGTAAGACTCCAAAAAGTGGACTAATAATACTTCCAGTGACGCTGTATGTATGTTGTTTTTCTCCACATTTTGTCTTGTCGGTATCTTTGAGGATAAATCCAGTGTCGCCCTCATCCTGACTTTTGATTTCAAATTTTCCAAAAAGACTACTGAAAATATCGCCTTGCAAGACTCCACGATATTTTTGATTTTGGTATGAGTCACGGTCACTGTCAAAGATGAGGATATTTTTCACTGCAAATCTCCAAATATCGTTGTCTTTGCAAATTTTCCCGTCTGAGCAAGTGGCATCATTATTTTTAAAAGAAAATTTTTCGAATGAATTACTGTCGTCCGTCGCAAAAATCCCACCAATACAGATAACTGAGAGTAGAGAAGCAACGAGAATGTATTTTTTAAAAGGTTTCATAGGAAAAAATTATATGTATTTAAAGATTAATCGCAGTTTCAGGTGCTTCCGTCAGTTCACCATTTTGGGTACTTTTCGGGTTGGTTTGCAAATCAAGCACTGGAAGCAAAAAAACTTTTACCCGTTACTTTTTTTACATTCCAACAGGAAAGATTTTGATCAAAATCATAAGCATCATTAAACATATCATACATTTTTATAACATTACTTGTATTCCATTGAGATAAAGGTTGATTAAATTCTTCTGCATGATGAAACATAGTATTCATATATTTAACATTACTAACATTCCAATTATTCAATGGTTGATTGAATTTTTTTGCGTAAGAAAACATACTATTCATTCGTATAACATTACTAACATTCCAGTTATTCAATGGTTGATTAAAGCTTGTTGCCATTGTAAAAATATTCCTCATATCGGTAACCTTACTTACATCCCATGAGTTTATATTTCAATTAAATTTTTTTGCGTAACAAAATATTCCTGTCATTTTTTTAAGATTGGATGTTTTCCATTTACTTAATGGTTGATTAAATTCTTCTGCTTGATAAAACATATTTGCCATATTAGTAACTTTACTCACATCCCATAAACTTATATCTCAGTTAAATACTGTTGCTTGATAAAACATACTTGTCATATTGGTAACTTTACTCACATCCCATAAACTTATATCTCAGTTAAATATTGTTGCTCCTTGAAACATACGACTAGTATTTATTACTCCAGGAGGTAAATATTTCGGAACCTCTATAAGAGATTCCGCTTTTTTAAATGCATACGAAAAATTTGTAATTCCAAGATTATCCCATTTTAAGACCTTTTTTAGTTTTTTGATACCAGGTTGAGTTCATCACCAAGTATATCAAAAATCGCTTGCCTTTCCTCTGACTATAATGGTAGTTTCTCAAGAATTTACTCAATTTTTATAAGTACATCATGGATAGTACCAGTCATTTGTTTTTTGACAATCTTCTCATCAAGGTCCCCAATCTATATCTGTTATATGTACATCTCAGTGAAAACCCAATGTAACCTTATCTCAAGGAACTAATCCTTCATATACTAAAATCATTTCTCCTTGAGAGCTACAATTTCCACCACTTCCGTCGGTTCACCATCGTGGGTACTTTTCCATTTCTCTATCAAATCAGGCTCAAACTGCAAAGTGGCCTTGACTTTTTACTTTTTTTACATTCCAACAAGAAAGATTTTGATCAAATTGTGTTGCGTTTTTAAACATTCCAAACATATCAGTTACACTCTTTGTATTCCAGTGATTTAAGGGTTGATTAAAACTTGTTGCATTTTCAAACATAAAAGCCATATTTTTAACTTTACTTACGTCCCAATTTCCGATTGGTTGGTTAAATGAAGGATTATCTAAGAATATTCCCCAGATATCTGTAACCTTACTTGTATCCCAATTTCCAATTGGTTGATTGAAATTAGATTTTCGAAACATAACACCCATATCTGTAACCTTACTTGTATCCCAAGTTCCAATTGGTTGATTGAAATTATTATTCCACGAAAACATACCATCCATATTGGTTACATTACTTGTATCCCAATTTCCAATTGGTTGATTGAAATTATTCCACGAAAACATAAATCTCATATCTGTAACCTTACTTGTATCCCAAGCTCCAATTGGTTGATTGAACTTACCGCCAGAAAACATTCTACTCATATTTGTCACTTGACTCGTATCCCAATTTCCAATTGCTTGATTGAAGTTAGAGTTCGAAAACATCCCTCGCATATTAGTTATACGACTTGTGTCCCAATTTCCAATTGGTTGATTGAACTTATGAGTTCAGGAAAACATATATCCTACATTGGTGACAGTTTTTGGTAAGTAATTTGGTACTTCTATAAGATTTTCTGCTCAAATAAAAGCAAAACTCAAATCAGTAAATCACATATCTTTCCATTTTTTAACTTTTTTTAGTTTATTCATTCATAGTATTACTTGTCTATCTCTAGAAGTAGGCTCTCAAAATCAATTTGCTTTTCCATTTACTACAATCCTTGTCTCTCTACTTTGAACTTTACTATTATAAGTACAAATTGGGTCAATGTTTGTCGTCTTTTTGATACAGTTTTCTCCACCTCGTCCCCAGTCTATGTTTTCAATTTTTACATTTCCATGAAAAGGAAGCTCGACGACATCACCACTCGTCAATCCTTCATATACCAAAATCATTTCTCCCATAGATTCACATTCTTCGAGTTTTAGGTGGCTCGGTTTGGTTGCGATGAGATTGTTCCATTCGGCTTTGCTTTTGGTCGGTATGAAAGCATCTCACTTATCAGAGAGATTTGTAATTTTTTTACAGATGTTGTGAGCGGTCACGAGAGTAGGAGTATTTTTCGCGATACGGAAACCGTCTTGGACGCTATTTATCGCGTACACTGAAAATACTCATATGAGTATTACGCTGACAATCAACCCCATGATGTAATATCATTTTTTCTGCATGTTTTTTATTTTTTAAGAGTTTTTTTGATTTCATCAATTTGTTTTTGGAGGTTGCTGACCTGATTTTTGAGTGTGTCGATTTCCGCTTGCTGTGATTTGATACCCTCGATGAGGAAGGCGACAAGATTGCCGTATTCTACTGATTTATAGCCACTTGCATCTGTGTGGACGAGTTCTGGTAAGATTTTTTCAACTTCTTGCGCGACGAGCCCGTAGGTTTTTCGCCCGTTTTCTTTCCAAGAAAAAGAGACACCACGAAGTTTTTTAACGATTTGAATCACATTTTTTATCGGTGTGATATTTTCTTTGAGACGCTTATCAGAAGTGTAGAAAAAAGCCGATGCTTTCAGATCACCTTTAATCGTAATTTGTTTATTTCCAGACATATTTCCAGTGATGATATTTCCGATGTTAAGCTGGTAGCTTCCGTTTGGATTTGGAAAGTTTGTATTTGTTCAGAGAGCAATATTGTGGTTCCCAGACTTGAGGTTGTCACCTGCAAGATATCCAAATGCTGTATTATTATTTCCAGTATTTTGATGTAGGAGAGAAAAATTTCCGACAGCAGTATTATTGCTTCCTGTTATATTATTTTTTAATACAGATTCACCAATTGTCGTGTTATTTCTTCCACTTACATTCTTTTGTAATATATTTGTTCCATAACAAATATTTCAAGTTCAATTTCCACTAGCTTTACATAAATTTACTCCTTTCTCACTCCACTTTGCTTTTCCGTCCGCATCACTCATGAGTACATAATCCTTTCATTCAGTACCGTCTTTGATTTTAATACTTCCATTGACTTGCAGTTTTTCATTAGGAAACCTTGTATTGATTCCCACATTTCCATCGTCGTAATAAGCATTGTTTCCTTGTTTCTTCCAAAAAGTCCACGCTGGATTGACATTTTCTTGTTTGAGTGTTCCATTTTTGATTTTTGATGCATCTATAGAATTTTCTTGGAGATTATTTACTGTGATACTCCCTGGTTGAAGGTCTGCATTAGTGATACTCCCATCTTTTATATCTACAGACGTAATACTCCCGTTTTTGATTTTATCACCTGTCACACTGTTATCTTGGAGTTCAGCAGAAGTGATAGTTTTATCTTTAATATTTGTTCCATCGAGACGATATTTACTTGTAGTATGGCCATTTGTTTCAGTATGAGAAGTAGGAGGAAGATTAAAAAGTACTCCAATTCCACCTTCTGTTTGCATGGTAGTATAACCTACAGCTGATGCACAAGAAAGTCCAATTATAAAACCGGCGATATATTTATGTGTACTTCATTTTGAAGTCATAAAAAGAGAAGTTAAAGATGTAATGATTTCTATGTTATCATATTTTTTTGTTATTGTCAAAACTGTTTTTTTGTTTTTTTCTATAAAAAAATTTGCTTTTTTTATAAAAATATGTATATTATTTTCTGCTTTAACTTTAAGTTATCTGAGAGCCTTTATTGGTCAGTATATTTTGTTTTTTTATATTTCTATTTGGGAAATATAGATTTTTTTCGCATTTGTAGAAAAAGTTGTTATTTGGAGGGAAAAACCGTAAATGTCATTCCCGCGCAGGTGGGAATCTGGGTGGAAAAGAGAAAATGTCATTTCGGACTTGATCCGGAATCCAGCTAATAAATAAAATTCCTTTCTAAAACCTCACCCTTCATACTCCTTTTCTTTTGTGACCAAAAGAAACAAAAGTTTTGGGGTCAAATAAACTCGCTCGTACTCGCCAAAAGGCTTCATCTTTTAAAAACTGATTTTCATCATCGCTCATCGATTTTTTTCACTCTTTATTATTTTTAAAGGTAAAAAATCTCTTGGCAGTATTTGTCCCCAAACCCCCATTTGTACAGGTTTTCCTTTTTAAAAATAAAATTATAAGTTTTCTAAATAGAAAAATATTACTTGAAATAAATAAAAAACACCTTTTTTCAAAAAAAATTTGACTTTCCGCGCACTCTCTCTACTCTATATGACAATATTTTCTTCTTCAATAAAAATATGAAACTTGTCATCGTCGAGTCCCCAGCAAAGGCCAAAAAAATCGCTGGATACCTTGGAAAAGACTATAAAGTCGAGGCATCTATTGGGCATATCCGCGACTTGCCAGCAAAAAATATGTGAGTCGATATCGCTGGTGGATTTGAACCACAGTATGAAATTTCGCCACAGAAAAAAAAGCGTGTTGCCGAACTCAAAAGATATGCAAAAAATGCTGAGAGTATCATACTTGCGACGGATCCAGATCGTGAATGAGAGGCAATTGCTTGGCATTTGGCTCATATTTTTGGTATTGATCCAGCGACGACAGACCGAGTGGCTTATCACGAAATCACAAAAACCGCAATTGCAAAGGCTTTCTCTGAGCCGAAGACGATTGATATTGACCTTGTAAATGCTCAGCAATCACGACGAATTCTCGACCGAATTGTGGGGTACGAACTCTCTCCACTCCTTTGGAAAAAAGTCCAAAGAGGACTTTCGGCGGGACGTGTCCAGTCGGTTGCCGTCAAACTCCTCGTCGAGCGAGAGCGTGAAATTCGTGCCTTTGAACCAAAAGAAAGTTGGAAACTCTCGACAAATCTTGTTCATAGTGACGGAAAAACTTTGCTTCCGGCAGAATTTACAAAATTCAAGGGAAAAGCAAAAAATTTCAAATCCCAAAAAGATCTTGAAAAGTTCTTGGCTTCGCATGATATCGACCTCGAAAATGTCGATATGAAGCAAGATAAAAAATGAAATTTTCACTTCATACTTCCGCACACTGAGAATTTTATCCTCAATGCAACGGTAAAAAAACAGAGCAAACGCACACCGTGAGCGCCTTTTACGACTTCGACGCTCCAACAGGAAGCCAGCCGAAAACTCGGATTTGGCGTCAAACGAACGATGCAAATCGCCCAGAGTTTGTATCAAAATGGGCACATCACCTATATGCGAACGGACTCGGTCAGTCTCTCGCAGGCAGCGATGGACGGTGCAAAAGCCTATATCGAAAAAGCCTACGGAGCTGAGTATGTCATGCCAAAAGGTCGCCAATATAAAACCAAACAATCGTCAGCACAAGAAGCGCACGAGGCAATTCGTCCGACTGATCTTGCAAAAACACCAGGAAACCTTGGTGGCGATATCGCCGAGGAAAAACTCTACAAACTCATCTGGGAGCGAACCGTCGCATCACAAATGAAAGAGGCGACCGTAGAGCTCACCACTTACGAATTTTCACCGACAAAAAATAGTGATGAACTCTGGATTTCAAAAGGGGAAGTCATCACTTTTGCTGGGTTTATGAAACTCTATATCGAGGGAGTCGATGATGAAAATGCGCCTGACCCAATGCTCCAAAAGCAACTTCCAAAAGTCACTGATGGGACTGAGTTGCCGTCAAAAAACTTCCAAGGACAGCAAAAATTCACACTGCCACCAGCACGATACACGGAGGCTTCTCTCGTCAAGAAACTCGAAGCTGAGGGAATTGGTCGACCGTCGACCTATGCACCGACGATTCAGACGATTCAGGATCGATGATATGTCGTCGTCGAATCAAAAAAACTCGTGCCGACAGATATCGCTTTTGTCGTGACGGATTATCTCTCTGAGCAATTTCCGTGGCTGATGCGCTACGATTTTACTGCAAAAGTCGAAGAAAAATTTGATACGATTGCCGAAGGAAAAGAGGACTGGAAAAAAATGCTCGCATCATTTTATGAACCATTTCACTCTGGAATCGTTGAGGCTGAGGGCAGTGATGGTAAATTTTCTGGGGAGCGAATCCTCGGAAAAGATGAAAAAACCGGTTATACGATTTTAGCGCGTATGAGTCGATTTGGTCCAGTCATCCAGATGGGATCACCAGATGAACTTGCCGAAGAAGAAAAGCCAAAATATGCTAATCTTTCACCTGGACTTTCTATCGATGATATCACTTTTAAGCAAGCACTCGAACTCTTTAAATTTCCAAAAGATATCGGTGAATATGAAGAAAAACCAGTTGTCATTGGACAAGGAAGATTTGGGCCGTATGTCAAGTGGGGCGACGCGTATGTCTCTATCCCACGAGATATTGATCCACAAGCCGTCGGTATGGATATCGCGAAAAAACTTATTGAAGAAAAGAAAAAAGCCGATGCCCCGATTGGGACATACGAAGGAGAGCCGTACACACAAGGAAAAGGGCGATTTTGACCATTTTTGAAATATAAAAACCTCTATGTCTCTATCCCGCGAGCAATCGACCCAGAAGAAATCACCGAAGAGCAGGCACATGATTTGATTGCCAAAAAAATCGAAAAAGAAGCCAATCGCTACATTCAGGTCTGGGATGAGGAGGGGATTTCTATCGAAAATGGACGCTGGGGACCATTTATAAAATTTAAAAAGAAAAATCTCTATCTCCAAAAAGACGGAGAGCGAATTAAAGATCAAGAAGTCGCAAAAGCACTCACTCTCGACGAGGTCAAAGCGATCATCACTGAGCAAATACCTGATGCCTTTAAAGAAACGAAGAAAAAAACAACAAAAAAGGTAGCCAAGAAAAAACCGGCCACAAAGAAAAAGAAATAATACCCTTTATAGTATTTTATCTTGACTTTTTTAGAAAAAAGTATACATTATGGTGTATACTTTTCTTTATTATTTTTTCTGCTTATGTCTCAAAAAAATCTCGCGAGAAAATTCGCTACTATCAAGTCGAAAGAAACCAAACTTGCTGAAAAACTCACAAAATGTCGAAAAAAACAAATCCAAAATAAAGCGGAGGGAAATATCAAAAAACTCAAAAAATTTGAGAAAAAAGAAGAAAAACTTCTCAAAAAGAATTTTTCAGTGACAAAAAAACGAATCAAACTCGAGAAAAAAATAGCAAAAATCGAGACAAAAAAATCAAAAAAACTCGCAAAATCTCTCAAAAAAACAAAATCAAAAAAAGGGGTAAAAGGAAATAAAAAACTCCGACCAACACTTCCACAGTTGATGCCACTTTCTAAAATTGTCGTCTCAAAAGATGCTCCGCTTGTGGAAACAAGAAAATAAAAAATCTCCGACTTGAAAAATTTAAAAAATCTGTATAATACCAAGTAAGAAAATTCTTATTTGGTATTTTTATTTTTCAAGAAATGAGCGAAAAAGTTTTTGAAGGGCAGTATAGAGATGAAAAAATCTTATTACGGACACATCCACATATTTTTGTGGTTTTTTCTCAAAAAATCCACCTTTTTTTCGTGTACATCGTTCTCATGTTTTTATTGATGATTATTTGATATTTTCTCTTTCCAAAGCAGATAATTAGTTTTTCTGTCACTGAAAAATTCTTTTTGAGAAGTTTTTCTTCTTTTTTCTCAAATTTTTTGAGTTTTTTGATATTTCCCTCCGCTTTATTTTGGATTTGTTTTTTTCGACATTTTGTGAGTTTTTCAGCAAGTTTGGTTTCTTTCGACTTGATAGTAGCGAATTTTCTCGCGAGATTTTTTTGAGACATAAGCAGAAAAAATAATAAAGAAAAGTATACACCATAATGTATACTTTTTTCTAAAAAAGTCAAGATAAAATACTATAAAGGGTATTATTTCTTTTTCTTTGTGGCCGGTTTTTTCTTGGCTACCTTTTTTGTTGTTTTTTTCTTCGTTTCTTTAAAGGCATCAGGTATTTGCTCAGTGATGATCGCTTTGACCTCGTCGAGAGTGAGTGCTTTTGCGACTTCTTGATCTTTAATTCGCTCTCCGTCTTTTTGGAGATAGAGATTTTTCTTTTTAAATTTTATAAATGGTCCCCAGCGTCCATTTTCGATAGAAATCCCCTCCTCATCCCAGACCTGAATGTAGCGATTGGCTTCTTTTTCGATTTTTTTGGCAATCAAATCATGTGCCTGCTCTTCGGTGATTTCTTCTGGGTCGATTGCTCGCGGGATAGAGACATAGAGGTTTTTATATTTCAAAAATGGTCAAAATCGCCCTTTTCCTTGTGTGTACGGCTCTCCTTCGTATGTCCCAATCGGGGCATCGGCTTTTTTCTTTTCTTCAATAAGTTTTTTCGCGATATCCATACCGACGGCTTGTGGATCAATATCTCGTGGGATAGAGACATACGCGTCGCCCCACTTGACATACGGCCCAAATCTTCCTTGTCCAATGACAACTGGTTTTTCTTCATATTCACCGATATCTTTTGGAAATTTAAAGAGTTCGAGTGCTTGCTTAAAAGTGATATCATCGATAGAAAGTCCAGGTGAAAGATTAGCATATTTTGGCTTTTCTTCTTCGGCAAGTTCATCTGGTGATCCCATCTGGATGACTGGACCAAATCGACTCATACGCGCTAAAATCGTATAACCGGTTTTTTCATCTTTTCCGAGGATTCGCTCCCCAGAAAATTTACCATCACTGCCCTCAGCCTCAACGATTCCAGAGTGAAATGGTTCATAAAATGATGCGAGCATTTTTTTCCAGTCCTCTTTTCCTTCGGCAATCGTATCAAATTTTTCTTCGACTTTTGCAGTAAAATCGTAGCGCATCAGCCACGGAAATTGCTCAGAGAGATAATCCGTCACGACAAAAGCGATATCTGTCGGCACGAGTTTTTTTGATTCGACGACGACATATCATCGATCCTGAATCGTCTGAATCGTCGGTGCATAGGTCGACGGTCGACCAATTCCCTCAGCTTCGAGTTTCTTGACGAGAGAAGCCTCCGTGTATCGTGCTGGTGGCAGTGTGAATTTTTGCTGTCCTTGGAAGTTTTTTGACGGCAACTCAGTCCCATCAGTGACTTTTGGAAGTTGCTTTTGGAGCATTGGGTCAGGCGCATTTTCATCATCGACTCCCTCGATATAGAGTTTCATAAACCCAGCAAAAGTGATGACTTCCCCTTTTGAAATCCAGAGTTCATCACTATTTTTTGTCGGTGAAAATTCGTAAGTGGTGAGCTCTACGGTCGCCTCTTTCATTTGTGATGCGACGGTTCGCTCCCAGATGAGTTTGTAGAGTTTTTCCTCGGCGATATCGCCACCAAGGTTTCCTGGTGTTTTTGCAAGATCAGTCGGACGAATTGCCTCGTGCGCTTCTTGTGCTGACGATTGTTTGGTTTTATATTGGCGACCTTTTGGCATGACATACTCAGCTCCGTAGGCTTTTTCGATATAGGCTTTTGCACCGTCCATCGCTGCCTGCGAGAGACTGACCGAGTCCGTTCGCATATAGGTGATGTGCCCATTTTGATACAAACTCTGGGCGATTTGCATCGTTCGTTTGACGCCAAATCCGAGTTTTCGGCTGGCTTCCTGTTGGAGCGTCGAAGTCGTAAAAGGCGCTCACGGTGTGCGTTTGCTCTGTTTTTTTACCGTTGCATTGAGGATAAAATTCTCAGTGTGCGGAAGTATGAAGTGAAAATTTCATTTTTTATCTTGCTTCATATCGACATTTTCGAGGTCGATATCATGCGAAGCCAAGAACTTTTCAAGATCTTTTTGGGATTTGAAATTTTTTGCTTTTCCCTTGAATTTTGTAAATTCTGCCGGAAGCAAAGTTTTTCCGTCACTATGAACAAGATTTGTCGAGAGTTTCCAACTTTCTTTTGGTTCAAAGGCACGAATTTCACGCTCTCGCTCGACGAGGAGTTTGACGGCAACCGACTGGACACGTCCCGCCGAAAGTCCTCTTTGGACTTTTTTCCAAAGGAGTGGAGAGAGTTCGTACCCCACAATTCGGTCGAGAATTCGTCGTGATTGCTGAGCATTTACAAGGTCAATATCAATCGTCTTCGGCTCAGAGAAAGCCTTTGCAATTGCGGTTTTTGTGATTTCGTGATAAGCCACTCGGTCTGTCGTCGCTGGATCAATACCAAAAATATGAGCCAAATGCCAAGCAATTGCCTCTCATTCACGATCTGGATCCGTCGCAAGTATGATACTCTCAGCATTTTTTGCATATCTTTTGAGTTCGGCAACACGCTTTTTTTTCTGTGGCGAAATTTCATACTGTGGTTCAAATCCACCAGCGATATCGACTCACATATTTTTTGCTGGCAAGTCGCGGATATGCCCAATAGATGCCTCGACTTTATAGTCTTTTCCAAGGTATCCAGCGATTTTTTTGGCCTTTGCTGGGGACTCGACGATGACAAGTTTCATATTTTTATTGAAGAAGAAAATATTGTCATATAGAGTAGAGAGAGTGCGCGGAAAGTCAAATTTTTTTTGAAAAAAGGTGTTTTTTATTTATTTCAAGTAATATTTTTCTATTTAGAAAACTTATAATTTTATTTTTAAAAAGGAAAACCTGTACAAATGGGGGTTTGGGGACAAATACTGCCAAGAGATTTTTTACCTTTAAAAATAATAAAGAGTGAAAAAAATCGATGAGCGATGATGAAAATCAGTTTTTAAAAGATGAAGCCTTTTGGCGAGTACGAGCGAGTTTATTTGACCCCAAAACTTTTGTTTCTTTTGGTCACAAAAGAAAAGGAGTATGAAGGGTGAGGTTTTAGAAAGGAATTTTATTTATTAGCTGGATTCCGGATCAAGTCCGAAATGACATTTTCTCTTTTCCACCCAGATTCCCACCTGCGCGGGAATGACATTTACGGTTTTTCCCTCCAAATAACAACTTTTTCTACAAATGCGAAAAAAATCTATATTTCCCAAATAGAAATATAAAAAAACAAAATATACTGACCAATAAAGGCTCTCAGATAACTTAAAGTTAAAGCAGAAAATAATATACATATTTTTATAAAAAAAGCAAATTTTTTTATAGAAAAAAACAAAAAAACAGTTTTGACAATAACAAAAAAATATGATAACATAGAAATCATTACATCTTTAACTTCTCTTTTTATGACTTCAAAATGAAGTACACATAAATATATCGCCGGTTTTATAATTGGACTTTCTTGTGCATCAGCTGTAGGTTATACTACCATGCAAACAGAAGGTGGAATTGGAGTACTTTTTAATCTTCCTCCTACTTCTCATACTGAAACAAATGGCCATACTACAAGTAAATATCGTCTCGATGGAACAAATATTAAAGATAAAACTATCACTTCTGCTGAACTCCAAGATAACAGTGTGACAGGTGATAAAATCAAAAACGGGAGTATTACGTCTGTAGATATAAAAGATGGGAGTATCACTAATGCAGACCTTCAACCAGGGAGTATCACAGTAAATAATCTCCAAGAAAATTCTATAGATGCATCAAAAATCAAAAATGGAACACTCAAACAAGAAAATGTCAATCCAGCGTGGACTTTTTGGAAGAAACAAGGAAACAATGCTTATTACGACGATGGAAATGTGGGAATCAATACAAGGTTTCCTAATGAAAAACTGCAAGTCAATGGAAGTATTAAAATCAAAGACGGTACTGAATGAAAGGATTATGTACTCATGAGTGATGCGGACGGAAAAGCAAAGTGGAGTGAGAAAGGAGTAAATTTATGTAAAGCTAGTGGAAATTGAACTTGAAATATTTGTTATGGAACAAATATATTACAAAAGAATGTAAGTGGAAGAAATAACACGACAATTGGTGAATCTGTATTAAAAAATAATATAACAGGAAGCAATAATACTGCTGTCGGAAATTTTTCTCTCCTACATCAAAATACTGGAAATAATAATACAGCATTTGGATATCTTGCAGGTGACAACCTCAAGTCTGGGAACCACAATATTGCTCTCTGAACAAATACAAACTTTCCAAATCCAAACGGAAGCTACCAGCTTAACATCGGAAATATCATCACTGGAAATATGTCTGGAAATAAACAAATTACGATTAAAGGTGATCTGAAAGCATCGGCTTTTTTCTACACTTCTGATAAGCGTCTCAAAGAAAATATCACACCGATAAAAAATGTGATTCAAATCGTTAAAAAACTTCGTGGTGTCTCTTTTTCTTGGAAAGAAAACGGGCGAAAAACCTACGGGCTCGTCGCGCAAGAAGTTGAAAAAATCTTACCAGAACTCGTCCACACAGATGCAAGTGGCTATAAATCAGTAGAATACGGCAATCTTGTCGCCTTCCTCATCGAGGGTATCAAATCACAGCAAGCGGAAATCGACACACTCAAAAATCAGGTCAGCAACCTCCAAAAACAAATTGATGAAATCAAAAAAACTCTTAAAAAATAAAAAACATGCAGAAAAAATGATATTACATCATGGGGTTGATTGTCAGCGTAATACTCATATGAGTATTTTCAGTGTACGCGATAAATAGCGTCCAAGACGGTTTCCGTATCGCGAAAAATACTCCTACTCTCGTGACCGCTCACAACATCTGTAAAAAAATTACAAATCTCTCTGATAAGTGAGATGCTTTCATACCGACCAAAAGCAAAGCCGAATGGAACAATCTCATCGCAACCAAACCGAGCCACCTAAAACTCGAAGAATGTGAATCTATGGGAGAAATGATTTTGGTATATGAAGGATTGACGAGTGGTGATGTCGTCGAGCTTCCTTTTCATGGAAATGTAAAAATTGAAAACATAGACTGGGGACGAGGTGGAGAAAACTGTATCAAAAAGACGACAAACATTGACCCAATTTGTACTTATAATAGTAAAGTTCAAAGTAGAGAGACAAGGATTGTAGTAAATGGAAAAGCAAATTGATTTTGAGAGCCTACTTCTAGAGATAGACAAGTAATACTATGAATGAATAAACTAAAAAAAGTTAAAAAATGGAAAGATATGTGATTTACTGATTTGAGTTTTGCTTTTATTTGAGCAGAAAATCTTATAGAAGTACCAAATTACTTACCAAAAACTGTCACCAATGTAGGATATATGTTTTCCTGAACTCATAAGTTCAATCAACCAATTGGAAATTGGGACACAAGTCGTATAACTAATATGCGAGGGATGTTTTCGAACTCTAACTTCAATCAAGCAATTGGAAATTGGGATACGAGTCAAGTGACAAATATGAGTAGAATGTTTTCTGGCGGTAAGTTCAATCAACCAATTGGAGCTTGGGATACAAGTAAGGTTACAGATATGAGATTTATGTTTTCGTGGAATAATTTCAATCAACCAATTGGAAATTGGGATACAAGTAATGTAACCAATATGGATGGTATGTTTTCGTGGAATAATAATTTCAATCAACCAATTGGAACTTGGGATACAAGTAAGGTTACAGATATGGGTGTTATGTTTCGAAAATCTAATTTCAATCAACCAATTGGAAATTGGGATACAAGTAAGGTTACAGATATCTGGGGAATATTCTTAGATAATCCTTCATTTAACCAACCAATCGGAAATTGGGACGTAAGTAAAGTTAAAAATATGGCTTTTATGTTTGAAAATGCAACAAGTTTTAATCAACCCTTAAATCACTGGAATACAAAGAGTGTAACTGATATGTTTGGAATGTTTAAAAACGCAACACAATTTGATCAAAATCTTTCTTGTTGGAATGTAAAAAAAGTAAAAAGTCAAGGCCACTTTGCAGTTTGAGCCTGATTTGATAGAGAAATGGAAAAGTACCCACGATGGTGAACCGACGGAAGTGGTGGAAATTGTAGCTCTCAAGGAGAAATGATTTTAGTATATGAAGGATTAGTTCCTTGAGATAAGGTTACATTGGGTTTTCACTGAGATGTACATATAACAGATATAGATTGGGGACCTTGATGAGAAGATTGTCAAAAAACAAATGACTGGTACTATCCATGATGTACTTATAAAAATTGAGTAAATTCTTGAGAAACTACCATTATAGTCAGAGGAAAGGCAAGCGATTTTTGATATACTTGGTGATGAACTCAACCTGGTATCAAAAAACTAAAAAAGGTCTTAAAATGGGATAATCTTGGAATTACAAATTTTTCGTATGCATTTAAAAAAGCGGAATCTCTTATAGAGGTTCCGAAATATTTACCTCCTGGAGTAATAAATACTAGTCGTATGTTTCAAGGAGCAACAATATTTAACTGAGATATAAGTTTATGGGATGTGAGTAAAGTTACCAATATGACAAGTATGTTTTATCAAGCAACAGTATTTAACTGAGATATAAGTTTATGGGATGTGAGTAAAGTTACTAATATGGCAAATATGTTTTATCAAGCAGAAGAATTTAATCAACCATTAAGTAAATGGAAAACATCCAATCTTAAAAAAATGACAGGAATATTTTGTTACGCAAAAAAATTTAATTGAAATATAAACTCATGGGATGTAAGTAAGGTTACCGATATGAGGAATATTTTTACAATGGCAACAAGCTTTAATCAACCATTGAATAACTGGAATGTTAGTAATGTTATACGAATGAATAGTATGTTTTCTTACGCAAAAAAATTCAATCAACCATTGAATAATTGGAATGTTAGTAATGTTAAATATATGAATACTATGTTTCATCATGCAGAAGAATTTAATCAACCTTTATCTCAATGGAATACAAGTAATGTTATAAAAATGTATGATATGTTTAATGATGCTTATGATTTTGATCAAAATCTTTCCTGTTGGAATGTAAAAAAAGTAACGGGTAAAAGTTTTTTTGCTTCCAGTGCTTGATTTGCAAACCAACCCGAAAAGTACCCAAAATGGTGAACTGACGGAAGCACCTGAAACTGCGATTAATCTTTAAATACATATAATTTTTTCCTATGAAACCTTTTAAAAAATACATTCTCGTTGCTTCTCTACTCTCAGTTATCTGTATTGGTGGGATTTTTGCGACGGACGACAGTAATTCATTCGAAAAATTTTCTTTTAAAAATAATGATGCCACTTGCTCAGACGGGAAAATTTGCAAAGACAACGATATTTGGAGATTTGCAGTGAAAAATATCCTCATCTTTGACAGTGACCGTGACTCATACCAAAATCAAAAATATCGTGGAGTCTTGCAAGGCGATATTTTCAGTAGTCTTTTTGGAAAATTTGAAATCAAAAGTCAGGATGAGGGCGACACTGGATTTATCCTCAAAGATACCGACAAGACAAAATGTGGAGAAAAACAACATACATACAGCGTCACTGGAAGTATTATTAGTCCACTTTTTGGAGTCTTACAAGTCGATGAAAGCAAGTCACTTTTTTGTCCAAAAAGCCTCGAAACTTTTATTGTATTCCACTCAGAGTGACTCCCAAAAAAACTCCTCTACAATCTCGGCTGGAAAAAAGAAAATGAAGAAAAACTCGAGCAGGATTTCAATGTATCTTTTAGTGGGACCGCAGTCGAAAATATCTTTGAAAAACAACAAGTCCTCATCACTGGAATCGCTAATCTCGACGGAAATAAAAATAATCTCTTCAATGAATCTGGGGACACTGGCATCAATGAAATCAACTCATCACGAGGCGTAATACCGATTATGTCCGAAGAAATAGAACACAGAATCGCTCTTCTTACCCGAAATGCACCAGCTACCACAAAACAATATATTGATACTCAAATTCGCTCTTTTGATGCTGACAGTGCCACAGTAAAAATTGATTGAGAAAATATTTTTTATTATAATTATAAAGGAAAATCAAGAATTCTTCCAAGTAATTCAAAAGAAATTAATAAATGACATATTGTACGACTCGAAACGGTCTCGAAAAAATTTAAAAAAAGTGTACCAAAAAAATATCATATCCCAATCACAGGAAAAAATACTCTCATTGTCGAGGGGGCAAATATTTACATAAATGCTGATTTACACAATACCGATGATAAAACTTCTCTGCTCACTATTATCGCAAAACGCGACAAAAATAACAATGGTGGAAACATTTATGTTGATCCAGATGTAACTAATATTGACGCAATTTTAATAGCAGATGGAAGTTTATTAAGTTACCGAGATGGGAAAATCCTCAATCGAAATACTGACAATAATTGACTACTGGCACGCCAGCTCTATATATATGGAACAATTTTTACGAAAAATACAATTGGTTCGAAAAAAATCCCATACGACGCAGATTTATATCGTATAAAAGATATCAAAAAATTTGCAGATAAAAAAGAAAATATTTACGACCTTGCAAACTTACGAGGATTTCAAGTCAAATATGCAAATCCACAAAAAGTAGAGAGTAATTGTGGAGGTAAAAAATCCAATGGAAAACAAAACTGGTACTGGACTGCAGGATTTACTATAAATACGACTGAAGATAAACTCACTAAAAATCTAAAATACGCTTGGGCTGGAAAACGAAAGTGTTTTAATAACGATATTAATAAAGATATACCAGATAATTTAAATCATTTAACTCAAGGAATGGATTTCGGAGCAGGACAACAAAAATTACGCACTACCAATAAAACAAATTCTCTTATTATAGAATATAATCCGACTATTCGTAGTAATATTCCATTTGTTCTAGAAAAGTAAAAATTTACCTTTTATACTAATATTTTAAAAAAATCTCAGTTTATAAACTGAGATTTTTTATTTTATTTTCTGTTTTTCTTGCTCAATTTTAAAAATCATATAATCAAGATACTGAGAAAGAAGAGTACGAGTCATTTGAGAAATTTTTGGATGCTTTTGAATCGCTTGTTTTTTAAGAGAAAGACTTGTTTGTATGTTTATAAAAGCTTTTTTTCGGTTTTCAAGATTTGGATACATCTTGGTAAGATTTTGAGACAAAGTAGCAACAATTGAATCTCCCTGCACTTTATAAGCCTCAAGAATATATCCCTGAATCGTCGCTGTATAAGATTTTTCACTCGCAAAAACCTCCTGTGTAGATAGCGACGAAAAGCCGACACAAGCTATAAAAATACCAAGGATGCTGCGAGATAAAATTTTCATACCGTGAAATATATACAAAAACATAAAAAAATCAAGGGGAATTGTGTGAATTTTATGTGAAGAAATATTTTTAAAATATTTTTATACATTATTTTTCTTTATTTTGCAAGTTCTATGCTCAATTTTACACCAAGACACAAAATCATCGTGATAGAGAAAAATATCTCATTTTTGGGTTTTTTCAAGATTTTCAAGAATAATCTCTTTTCACTGGATAAGTCTTTCCTTTTGTTTTTTGGTGATTTCTTGGTGGAGAAAATGTGGAAAAAGATTTTTGTAAGAAATCAAATTTTGCAAGGAAATTTCATCGAGTAAAAAAGAATCCTGTAAAGTCAAATCTCCTCACGGCAAATGTAAAATCTCGCGCCGAAGCATCGAAATATATCCACCATCTACATCATACCACTTCCCTATCTCAGGTGCCAGTGAACGAATATACCCCCCAGAAGAAATCCTCAGTCGAACTGTAACTTCATACGGTTTTTGTGAAATTATTTCTGCATTTTTTATCGTGATTTTTCGCTTTGGAATCTCGAAATTTTTACCTTGTCTCGCAAGATCGTAGGCTCGCACTCCGTCGATATGAAGCGCGCTGTATTTTGGTGGGATTTGCTCAGTCAAATTTTCAAGTCAAACAATCAAATCAATATCAGAGATTTTTTGATAGTTTTTTGTATCAACTGGCTCAACTTCTGTCCCTAGATCCAAACTTTCAGTTTTACCGTCAAGTCTCACTGTAAAGGAATAGGTTTTGTCACAGCCTTCGAGCGCTGGAATGAGCTTAGTACTATTTTCCGTCGCAATCAAAAGAATCCCGCTTGCAAGCGGGTCTAAGGTTCCAGTGTGTCCCATTTTTTTGATATTAAATTTTTTTCGAAGCCGGCGAATTACATCAAAACTGGAAAGTCAAAGTGGTTTATCTATGAGAAAAAACATACTTATTTGAGTTCTGGATATTCAGCATTTCTTGGAGTATCAAAAAATCTCGGCTGACGAAGCCATTTAAGGGTTCAAAGTTTTGGAATTTTTAAAGGATTAAGACTAAATTCTCCGTCAAAGAGATCAAAATGTCCAAAATCGAGAAGTACCCGACCAATAATATCCTTTCTTGCAGCAAAATGAGTAGCTCACTCACGAAAACAATCATGGAAACAACTTCGAGAATCAGCAGAGTTAAGGCGATTATCTCCCATTACCCAATAAAATCCTTGTGGAATTTTAAATTCTTTCTCAGTCACAGAACTTGGTAGGTTGGTTTGTCACTCATTAATCACAGAAAGATAATCTTCAGACAACTCAATGAAACTTTCTGATTTTGGTTTTTTAATAGAAACTTTTCCATTTTCAAATCGAATTGTGTCCCCTGGCATTCCAACAATTCTCTTGATATAATATGGTTTTGTCGGATCAACATGCGGTGTAATCACAACTACATCTCATCGTTTTGGATCACCAATGTGAATAGGGATTTTTTTAAAAAGTTCTGCTCATTTTTCAATGAAAGTTTTTTCAGATGCTCCAGTGATAAAATTATCAAACTGAGTATCAAAATTAAGATATGAAAATTTATCGATCAAAATATACTCTCCATCATGATAAGAAGCCTCCATAGAGCTTCCAGAAATACGAAAAGGCGTCACGATAAAAGAGCGCACTAAAAGGACAATAATCAATAAAATTACAAAATCTCTTAGGAATTTTATAAAATCCATAAAAGTTGAATTGGTTTCTCGAAGTTCTTGATTCGCTCGATAAATTGAATGATCTGACATAAAAAGAAAATAAATTATAAATTTTTTCCGTGACAAGTTTTAAACTTTTTTCCGCTTCCACACGGACATTGTGCATTTTTTGGAGTATTATTCATATCAATATTTTCTGGATTTTGTTGTGGAGTCTGCACTTTGATTACTCGTACTCCATCATTTGATTCTACCTTTTCAGTATTTGGAAGACCTGGAAAGTCATCAGAGATTTTTTGTAGTAAATTAGCTGATTCATGTGAGGCTGTCGCCGTCTCTGTATAGTCGCTTCGCAGTGCACTTTCGAGTTCGACACTCTCGATGGCTTCTGCTGGTTTTGCTGTCAAGAGAGCTTTGATGACACGGAATTCGAGATCATTTATGAGATTCATAAATCCTTCATACGCGCGCTCCTTATAGACGACAAGCGGATTTTTTTGAGCGTATCCCTCAAAGGCGACCTCTTCACGAAGGTGTGCCATTTTGTCGATATGCTGCATCCACATCTCATCGATACTCGCAAGTGTAAGTTGTCTTTCAAAGTCCGAAAAAGTCTCCTCATCTCCTTGAGAGCGAAGATTTTCTATCTTTCCAGCGAGTAGAGTTTTTACTCGAGTAAGCATATCTTCTGAGGTCTCGATATTTGCCACATCATCTCGTGAAATCACTTCACTTTCTGCAAAATCATTGATTTCTTTGACGATATCCGTCACATAAGCCGAGTCAATTTCGTTATGAATATCATACACACTCGATACGATTGATTGGATTTGGTGTTCGAGCATATCGAGGATTTCCTGATGAATATCATTCCCTTTCAAGATTCGATTTCGTCGCGCATAGATCGCAAGACGGTGTTGATTGAGGACATCATCATACTCGAGAATATGTTTTCGGATATCAAAATTTCGACCTTCCACTTGTTTTTGGATTGATTCGATATTTCGTGTGAGCATTTTTGACTCGACAAGTGGGTCATTTTCTGGGTGTGACTCAAATCGAGCAAGGATAGAAAAGAGTTTATTTCCACCAAAAATTCGCATGATATCATCCTGTGGAGAAATCATAAATTGCGAAAGTCCAGGATCTCCCTGACGACCGGATCGCCCACGAAGTTGGTTGTCGATTCGACGCGTTTCGTGTTTTTCTGTACCGATAATGTAGAGTCCACCAAGTGGGTATTCTTGTTTTCCGGCTTTTCCTTCGATAGTGACCGTACCAGAGAGGTTTCGTACGCGATCATCTATCTTGATATCAGTACCACGACCGGCCATATTTGTCGCGATCGTCACGGCTTTGTATTTTCCGGCAGCACCGACGATTTCAGCCTCCTTGCTGTCGTGTTTTGCATTGAGGACATTATGTGGAATATTTTTTTGTTCGAGAAGATGAGAAAGGTATTCACTTTTTGCAACACTGACAGTACCAATAAGTACTGGCTGACCTTTTTCGTAGAGTTTTTCGACGAGATTTGTGATGTAGTCAAATTTTCCTTTTTCACTTCGGAAAAGCAAGTCTCCGCGATCCTCTCGGATTACTGGACGATTTGTCGGCACACATATGACCTCCAGATTATATATTTTATAAAATTCTTCTTCCTCAGTTTTTGCGGTACCAGTCATACCAGAGAGTTTTTTGTAGAGTCGGAAATAATTTTGGAAAGTCACTGAAGCAAGCGTTCGAGATTCTTCTTGGATGGTTGCATTTTCTTTTGCCTCGATCGCTTGATGAAGCCCATCTGAATAGCGTCGCCCTGGCAAAACTCGACCTGTATGCTCGTCGATAATCATAATCTCATCATTTCGAAGAAGATAGTCGATATCTTTTTTGTACACAGTTGATGCTTTGAGGGCGTTTTCAATGTGATGAATATCGTTGTAGTGCTGAGAAACATAGATATTATCAACGCCAAGAATTTTTTCGAGCGCATTAATTCCCTCTTCTGTAAGGGTCGCAGTTTTTTGTTTTTCGTCGATTTTATAGTCGGTATTTTCAGAGAGTTTGCGAGCAATCGCAGCAAATCGCATATACTGACTGGTTGGCTCAGCAGACGGCGCCGAGATAATAAGTGGTGTACGAGCCTCATCCAGCCAATTGCAATCAACCTCAGCGGCAGACGCATCATTTCGAAGAAGATAGTCGATATCTTTTTTGTACACAGTTGATGCTTTGAGGGCGTTTTCAATGTGATGAATATCGTTGTAGTGCTGAGAAACATAGATATTATCAACGCCAAGAATTTTTTCGAGCGCATTAATTCCCTCTTCTGTAAGGGTCGCAGTTTTTTGTTTTTCGTCGATTTTATAGTCGGTATTTTCAGAGAGTTTGCGAGCAATCGCAGCAAATCGCATATACTGACTGGTTGGCTCAGCAGACGGCGCCGAGATAATAAGTGGTGTACGAGCCTCATCAACCAAAATGCTATCAACCTCATCGATAATCGCATACCAAAGCGTACTCATCACACGATTTTCATCCGAAACCGCCATATTATCACGCAGATAATCAAATCCGAGTTCGTTATTCGTTGCATAGACGACATCTCGACTGTATGAATGCTTTTTCTCTTCAAAACTCTGCCCATGAGAAATCACCCCGACAGAGAGCCCGAGCGCTTTATAGATAATTCCCATTTCTTTCGCATCACGACGAGCCAAATAATCATTGACTGTGACGATGTGGACACTATTTCCGACAAGCGCATTGAGGTAGGCAGCAATGGTCGCGACGAGAGTTTTACCTTCTCCGGTTTTCATCTCGGAGATATTTCCATCATGAAGTGCAAGGGCACCAAGCATCTGCACATCATACGGCACCATATTCCACTCAAATTGTGTATTGGCATCGAGTTCGAAAGTCTGCCCGTGAATAAGTTCACAAGTCCTTCGATGAAGCGCAAAAGCCTCATGTTTTATAGTTTCTAGGATTTCTTTGATTTTTTTCTTGTCATCATCATCTGTGATATCGAGCCCTTCAAATTTACTCTGAAATTCGTGAGTTTTTGCCTGGACTTGTTCGAGAGAAGTAATTTCATCACGGTATTTTGCTTCGATTTTTTTGATCGCTTCGAGTTCTTTTCGGTATGATTGTAGTTTTTTTTCTGATGGATCACCAAAAATTTTAGTAAGAAATGAAAACATATATAAAATTAAATTGCCGACACAGTATATAGAAAAATTGTTTTTTTTCAAATGATTTATCAAAGGAAATGGTGCTTTTTTTGGGAAAAATAGCATTTTTAATTGACAAAAATAAAAAATTATGATATAATTATCACATCTTTTGATAAATTATCTTTAAATTTTTAAAAGTATAATTCTATCAAAAGATAGAGTTGTACTTTTATATAAGCACTCGGAGGTGCAAAATGAACGAATTGTTAAACAATAAATATGTGCGTAATATTATAATTCCTTTATTAGGAGTAATAATAGGAATTGTGAATTATTATAGCAATATAAGCGTATGGCAAGATTTAATATGTTTGGTTTTTTTATTAATTGTCTTAAAAAGTGGTGTAGTAGAAATGAAAATTTTAGATGATAATTTACAATTTTCAATCTTGAAAGGTTCTATACTTATACTTTTACACCTAGGGGCAATGTTCCTTGTAATTGCAGTATTCATATATAGTGTACTATATGTTGAAAAATCTTATATGATGATATTTCTTGTCACTTTTATGTACATATTCTCACTTCTTGTACCTTGCTTAATGGGTACAACTACAATAATCCGTAAAAAATTTTAATTTTATTACGGACTTCAAGTCCTCATTAGAAATGGGGACTTTTCATTTTTACAATCACAAAAAAAGACCTTATATAAGGTCTTTTTTATTTATTTTTTCAAATATTTTCTATTCAAAAAACATTTCTACTACTTGTTTGTAGGCAAGTCGATTTTTGACATCTTCGTATGTTGGGTCACCTGGGATAAGTTTTTTCTCGAGTCGCTCGATGACTTCTGGGGAACCGTAGGCCTCGATGATGAGAGCGATTTCCGCTTTCATATCTTTTTCTGTTGGTTCTACTTTTTTGATTTTTCGGATTTCTGAGAGGATAAGTTCTGCTCGGAGTCGTCGCTCTGCTTCTGGTCGTACCACGTCTTTTTTATATGTTTCTTCATCCATTTTTACATGTTCGAGGTAGTTTTTAATGTCGAGTCCTTGTTGTCGGATTTGTTCGCTGTGCTCGAGAAAGACTTGATCAGTTTCTCGACCGATAAGTGCTGGACCGATTTCGAGAGTTGTGATTTTTTCGAGTTTTTCCATGAGAGTGACCTCATCTTTTTGTCGCGCTTCGGCTTGTTTTCGGTCTGTGATTTCTTTTTTGAGGATCTCTTTAAATCCTTCTAGGTCAGTTTTCTTCCCTCGAAGTTGCTCGATAAATTCTTCTGTAAATTCCGGAGTGTGTGGTTTTTCGATTTTCTCGACCGTCGCTTCAAAATACACTTTTCGCCCTTTGAAATCATCACTATGATAGTCATCTGGGAAAGTAATATCAAAATCTACTTTGTCTCCAACTTTCGCACCGATGAGTTTGTCTTCAAATCCTGGAATAAATGATCCAGAACCGATCACGAGTGGATGACTTGGAACATAGGTTTCATTGATTGGCGCACCACCTTTTTTATCGTATCCTTGTGCTGTGATAGTTGCTCGGTCTCCTTTTTCGATGGTTTCATTTGAAGTGTCGGCTCCGTCGTCGGCTTTTTTACCAGCCTCATGGAAGTGAGTAAATCGAGTCTTAATAGCATCGAGCTCTTCTTCGACTTCTTTTTTTGTCACTCGGACGCTTGTTTTTTTGATTTTAATAGCATCGAGTTTTTTCTCGTCGATTTTGACTTCTGGGAAGATTTCTACCTCGAAGACAACTTCGACTGGGTTGACGCTTTTTACTTCTGTAATATTTCCTGGTGCTGCTGGGATGATTTTTTCTTTTGCGAGAGCCTTTGGATAGAGTTTCTCAATAATGTTATCGAGGGTTTGTCGCTCGAGGACTTCTTTTCCAAATTCTCGGACGATGACTTTTTCTGGGATTTCTGCACCTTTTTTAAATCCTTTTACAGAGCCATTTTTTTGGACATCTTTGAGGACTTTGTGATATTCTTTTTCAAAAGTCGCACCAGATTCTTTGAGAGTCATCTCGATGAGATATGGTTTTTTCTTTTCAAGAGAGATTTGCATAGAGTAAAAAATAAATAATAAGCCCAAAGAGTATATAAAAAATTCGACAAATTACAAATTTTTTTTATAATCTCTTGGAAAATTTTTGGGAAATTGGTATGAAAATTACTGTCATTTTGAATTTGTTTCAGAATCTTCAAATTTTCTAAAAAAGTAATTTTTGTCATCCTCGGGCTTGACCCGGGGATCCAGTCAATAAAGAAATTCTTTTTTCCAAAACCTCACCCCTATACCCCTGTACTTTTGGAGCCAAAAGTACCAAAACCTTTGGTGGTGAAAAAACTCGTTCGCTTACGCTCATTTTTTAATAACTGATTTTCATCTGACTCAGACAGTTTTCACCCCCAAGCCCCCAACAAACTGGTTTTCATTTTTTAAATCTAAAATCCTACAAACTAAAATCTATTTTCTCGTCTCTAAATCCTACCTTCTAATCACTTCCCTATGAACACACAAAAACTCCTTCAAGACACCACTGATTTTTTACAAAAAATTCATCGACTCAAAAAAGATGATATTTTTTTGCTTCGAAGTGTCATAAAAGCACACAATAGCCTCTATCATGAGGAGGAATCGCCGATTATTTCGGATCTTGAGTACGATCAACTTTTTCACGCGCTTGCAAAACTTGAAGCTGATCACAATATGCTCGACAAAGATTCACCGACGGCGCAACTTGCGATTTTGACGAGTCAGCAATTTGAAAAAATCAAGCATCGATACCCAATGATTTCACTTGATAATACCTACAATACTGATGATATTCGGGATTTTGAGTCGCGAATGCGAAATATTTTGAAAGAGAAATCACCGGAAAAATTTGAATACTACATCCAGCCAAAATACGATGGACTTGGGGTGGCACTGATTTATAAATACGGAGTTTTGGACTTGGCAATCACGCGTGGAAGTGGCGTAGAAGGTGAAAACATCACACTTGGAGCGAAGGAGATTACAAATATTCCGAAAAAAATCGATGCCATCGAAAAATATGAATACATAGAAGTACGATGAGAAGTCGTGATGCCAAATGATGTCTTTGAAAAAGTCAATCAAAAAAGGATGGAAGACGGAAAAAAACTTTTTGCAAATCCGCGGAATGCTGCCTCTGGATCACTCCGACAAATCAATCCACTTATCACACGCGAGCGAAAACTCCAATTCTTCGCTTACTCGCTTCCACAGGTCGAAAAAGACGAAGTATGAATTGTATGATTTGACATACTTTCATATCATGACCTCGTAGGTATGCTAAGAAAATGGGGATTTGAGTGTGCAGATTATGGGTTTGGAATTATTTCTGGTGTAGAAAATCTTATCAAAATCATCGAAGAAAAAACAAAAAAATACCTCGAAAATACAGCCGAAGATTTTAATTTCGATACTGATGGAATCGTCCTCAAGGCCGATGATATGCAACTCTGGCACCTACTCGGACACACGGCACACCATCCGAGATATTCGATTGCTTATAAATTTCCAGCCAAACAAGTCCGATCGCAAGTCCTTTCTATCGAGCATTCTATCGGACGTACGGGGACAATCACTCCAGTAGCAAACCTCGAACCGACCCCAGTCACCGGCGTCATTGTGCGACGCGTTACCCTGCACAACTATGATGAACTTGCAAAAAAAGATGTGCGAATTTGAGATTATGTATATATCTCTCGTGCGGGCGAAGTCATACCTGAAATCATCAGCGTCATCGAAAGCGTGCGAAGCGGAGAAGAAGAAAAAGTCTTTCCACCAAAAAACTGTCCAATGTGTCAAAGCGAACTAATACAAGATGAAGGAAAAGTTGCAATCTACTGTCCAAATCGGCACTGTCCTGCAAAAGTCCAAGGACAATTAGAAATGTTTGTATCAAAACAAGGCTTGAACATTGACGGTTTTGGAATCAAGCAAATCGAATTATTTCTCGATACCGAAATCATCGATGATTTTGCATCAATTTTTGAAATCGAAAAATACCGAGAAAAAATCCTCTCTTTTGAGGGCTACAAACAAAAATCAGTCGATAATCTTTTGAAAGCCATAGAAACCGCTCGACACACGACGCTCGCACGAATTTTCACAGCAATCGGAATACTTGGCGTCGGAAAGAAAACTGCACAAGTACTCGAAAAATATATGTATGAGAAAAATGGTTTTGAACCAATTTCTATCGACTTTTTACGAAGTATCTCAGCCGAAGAACTCGAAAATATCAAAGATATCTGACCGGAAACAGCAAAAGGATTTGTACGATTTTTTGAGGAAAATGATGCACGCATCGAGGCACTTCTCGAAAAACTCGATATACAAATCCCAGAGAAACAAGAAACTACAGAAAATACGAAACTCTCTGGAAAAATCTTTTGTGTGACAGGAAGTTTTGAAAATATGAGCCGTGACCAAATCCATGATTGGATCGAGAAAAATGGCGGACAAATCCGCACTAGTGTCAGCAAAGCACTCGACTACCTCGTGGTCGGAGAAAAAGCCGGAAGCAAACAAAAAAAAGCAGAAACATTGGGAGTGCAATGTATTCTGCTGAGTGAATTATTTGAGATGGGAGGATAAAAAGAATTTTTAAAAGAAAAAGTTAATAAGAGTTGTGAAAGTAAAAGTCAAAGCCATTCCTATGAGCATATTGAGAATAAAAAATGCTACGATAGATTTAGCAGAAAAACTCAGAGTAATAAGTTCATCTTTCAAAACTTTTGCAGTTAAAAAGACTGTAAGTATTCCAATAAGTATTGATATAACAAGAAAAAACATCCCAAGATGAGCAAAAAATAAAACGGCTATACTATGTACAATATACAAAGAAACCCCATAAATAAGCGACTTCTTAAAACTCATTTCTTGTTTGTAATTTCGTATCATATATCGAATCAGCCAAGCAAAAACAAGAATAAAAATAAGACCGGTAATTATCGTTTGTGTCCAACCGATAATCTTACAAGTCATTTCGTTTTTTAAACAAAACTGCATAAATTGCAATGAAGCACTAGCCGCAGAGAGAGCAAATGAATTCATAAAAAAGAAAAATAAAAAAATAAACAAACAAAAAAGGACAAACTATCGCCTTTGATGTTTGCTTATAACATTGTGACACAATTTACTTAAATCTAAAAAGTGGCTGGCAAAAATAGTTTGCCCTATCCTAGATTTAAGGTAAATAAAAAACTGTCACGGGATTTGTTATAAGCATTTTTATTATAAAAATATTTTAGAAAAGTCAAAAGAAAATCCCTTTCAAAATTGTGAAAGGGATTTTTAGGGGTTAAATTTATGCAACCATATCTTGAAATTGCTCATAATTTGTAATTTTCATTGCCAAATTGACTCTTATTATCTTCTCTACAAAAAAACTACACTGTATTTTGTTGTACTTCTCATTGGTGTGCATATAATTGACTACTGGTAATTTCATTTACTATTTTCATTGCGTAAACAGGTTTTTGCTCAGCAGAAATATCTGGATTTTCATCAATCTTTTTAAATGCTGTTGAAATTAATTTATCCACATTTTTTCCAAATACATCTCGTACCACCGAAAGAACTCTAACCTTATCAAAAGGTGTTTTTAAAATTTCAGCAACCACCGCCCGAATCTTATTTTGTTTATCTTGAGGAATTTCATTGGAATTATCTATTTGAGAGAAAATTTTTTCATAAACATCACTTACAGCCCCTGCTGCTTGCTTAAGCGAATCTGGAAATTCAGAAAAATTAGACTTTCCATTTGGTATTTTTTCTATATTTTCACTCGGACCACTTCCCATTTTTTGTTGAAAAAGTATTTGCATATTTGTATAAAATTAAAAATAGACTATATATAGAAAGTATAGCCTATTTTTGTTTTTTTGTCAAAAGGAAAATGATTTTTTAGAGAAAAATAGTTTGACAAATGTGAGATTTTATTCGCAACCACCAGCACAGCCGTCGCACGAGCCAGAAGCACATCACATCATATCCCCTTCTTCATCGCCGAGAATCGAGAGAAACATCGACTTGATTTCTTCATATTCAGGGATTTCTCCTTCGAAAATCATATCTTTAAAATCGATACTTTCTTCTTCGATAGCAAGGGCTGGATTTTGAGTGACACCGACTTCCATTTTGTAGGCTTCGTCGTCAGTTTTTTCGACTTTTACTGCATCGTCGAGAGCAAGTTCGACAAGAGATTTTTGTACGAGTCCTTCAAGGGTTTCGAGTTCTTTTCCAGAACCAATAAGTTTTATAATCATAAGAATTTTGTTAAGAAAAAAGGTCTACAAATGCAGACCTTTTAAAAATTAATAGTAGAATTATTCAGCCGCTTCTACTGAAGCTTCTTCTCCAGAAGCTTCTTCTGTAGTAGCTTCCTCTTCAGTTTCTACTGGAGCCTCTTCTTCGACGACTTTGATTTCAGTTGCATTCACTACAGCTTCTTCACCGTCATTTACGATAGTGATACCTTTTGGCGCCTTGATGGCAGATACATGAAGTGTATCACCAATTTGAAGTGATGAAATATCAACTTCGATAGCATCAACAAGATCAGCAGGCAGACATTTCACGGTAAGTTCATTCAAAATTTGAGAAACTTGACCACCTTCAAGTACTGCTGGTGCATCACCAACAAGAGTAATTGGAGTTTCAACTTCGATTTCTTGCTTCATATCTACATTGATAAAGTCGAGATGAAGAAAATCACCAGTCACTGGATGTCGTTGTGCATCTTGCACGAGGACATTATATTTTTTCTTGTCTACATTGAGTGTGATGATCTGAGATTGACCAGTTTCACGGTAGACTTTTATAAATTCAGAAATCCCGACAGTAACCATTGTCGAAGGGACATCCTTACCATACAAAACACCAGGAATCACACGACCGCTTCGTCGAGTAGTTCGAGCATCTTCTGTACGGATCTTTGCTTCGAGAGAGTACATAAAAATGAAAATAAGAAATAAAGCCCGCTAAGTATAAAAGAAAAATTAAAAAAAGCAAATTATTTTCACATAAAAATTACATGTCTGAAATTTCTTGTAAATATTCAAAAACTTTCTCATAAGTATCCGTATTTTTCATATCTATACCATACTTTTGTAAAATCTCAATCGGTGCAAGCGAGTTTCCAAGGCTATAAAATTCTTGTATTTGCTCAGGAGAAATTTCTCATTTTTTATATTTCAAAAAAATACTCACCGCAGAAATCGCTCCGAAAATATAAGAATAGCAGTAAAATGGATTATAAAAAATATGTCCGATTTGAGTCCAATAATTTGGATTTCACTCCTGTCATGAAACTTTTTTTGATTCTTTTTTCCATATTTCTGAAAAATCATACTTTTCATACTTTACACTTTTATGCGCTTCTATTTCAAATAAAGTAATTTGTAATTGATAAAAAATCGCAGTAAAAAGTGAGTTTGTAAAATATTTTTTGGCTTCCTTATTTTCTGAAAAGTTTTGATCAAAAAAGAAAATCTCACTCAAAATCGAAGCCGTCTCAGCCACACAAAAAGGTGTATGGTAAACAGGTGCCTTTTGGATCTGGGAAAAAGTCCCATGAAGCGCATGTCACATTTCATGAACAAGGGTAAATACACTCGAGATATTTTCATGATACTGCAAAAGCGTAAATGATGGTGTATTATACTGGTAACTTGTAAAGGCTCATGGAAATTTATTTTCAGCCACCTGTGAATCTACTTGTCCTCATAAAAGTATTTTTTTAGCCGTTTTTCTCATTTCAAATAGAGAAAAAGTTTGTGTATATTTTTTAACAATTTCTTCAAGAGGGTATTTCTGGGGTTCAATGGATTCAGATGAGTTTTTTTGAAACTCTTGATAAATGGGGATATACTTTTGTACTACTTTTAGGAAAAAATCTACAAAATCATCTGGCAATTGTTCTTGAATATTTCTTACTGCGAGTGGATTTTCGCTGTATCCTCATTCTTTTCATTCGTTTTGCCAAACAAGGCAGAGTTTTTTATAAAGGTCAGATATTTGCTGGGTTTTTTCTTCGTCAGTATTTGCTGAGTTTTGCACTTTTTGATACTCTACTCGGATTTTTTCCACATTCATACTTTTCATACTTTTATCTTTTTTCTTGATTTTTTCCTTTAAATGTGGAAGATTTCGAATAATTGATTTGATATCATTTTTATAAGGCAGAAGTTTTTCTTCTTGGAAAAATTTTTTGAGTTTTTCTTCTCAGATTGCTACCCATCAAGCCTCTATAAAATCCAGCCCCTGTATATATTTTTCATATTGGATACGAATTTCTTCATATTTTTGAGCGATTTTTTGATCACTCATATCCTGCATACTCCGATAGTAGAGATAATACATTGGCTTTTCTAAAATCTGAATCATTTGTGAATAATCTTCATAAAATTGGAGTACTTCATAAAAAGTATGAAAAGTATGAAATAAGTTTTTATAGGTTTTTTTAAAAGATTTATACAGCTTTTTTCACATTTCTAAATCGCTCAAAAATCTCTCATCCTCTATGTCAGAATAAAAGTATTTTTCAAGTTGCCAAATAAGTGGAGTTTTCATATATTATGACTTATCGCCAAGACGTAAAAACTTTTTAAGGACATCACGCGTCGCAAGTACATCTCACATCGCTGTATGCGCCTCATAATCTCATCGGATTTTTAAAATATCTTTTAATCCACCCGGCTTTGAAAGACTTGTACTCTCAAATACAAGTGGCTTTCCAGTATAGCGAGCAACAGCATTGTGTTCATTAGCGATAGATTTCGTATCAAGAATATCATTTCCTAATCGCATAAAAAGTGATTCGTAGCCTGCCAAATAAAAAATACTTTGGAGAAACGAAATATCAGCCGTCACATATTGTCCGACCAAGATAGGTTTTTGATCAAGATCAAAATATGTATCCAAAAACACCTGAAATTCTTCACAAAACTGCTCATAAGAATTTCCAGATGCAATCCTATCAAGTGTAAATCCATTATATTCAAGAGCTTCTGGTTCAATAATAATATTTGCTGGCGGACAAAGATCCATCAAAAATTCATCGACGATTTCAAATTTTACATCCATGACGACCGCTCAAACTTCGATAACACCATGTTTAAAAGGATTTAAACCGGTCATTTCTAGGTCAATAAGAAGATATGTACCATTTTTTACTTGATTTTTCACAAAAAAAGACTACATTAAGAGATAATTGAAAATTATTTTCAAAGAAATTTCGTACATAATATTTATATTTTTATTTTTGTCAAAACATATGCCAAAACATTATCAAGTAAATGATAAATATGCCCAGCAAGCAAGGAAACTTGGATACCGTGCACGAAGTGCTTTTAAACTTTTAGAACTCCAAGATCGCTACAATCTCATCAAAAAAGATATGAATGTGCTCGATGTATGAGCGGCACCGGGAAGTTTTTTGCAAGTCATCGCAAAAATCATCTGACAAAATGGAAAATGCGTGGGAATTGATATTCAAAAAATTGATAAAAATTTTGGTTTTCCAAATATTCACCTGCTCCAAGAAGATATTTTTGAATTTGAAAAGGTGTCAAAATTTCTCGAAGGTTTAGATATTGAGCAGTTTGACCTCATCACTTCTGATATCGCCCCAAAAACCACAGGTATGACCGGAGTCGACCAATATCGATCGGTCGAGCTTAATTTGGCTATTTTAGAAGTGGCGAAAAAATTCTTAAAAAAAGACGGAAATCTCGTCTTGAAAGTCTTTGTTGGGGAGGATATTCAAGATCTCATCTGACCAGTCAAACAAAATTTTACAAAACTTTCACGATGTAAACCAAAAGCCTGTCGTGATCGAAGTTTTGAGGAGTACTTTATTTGTCAAAAGAAAAAATAATGTTCAAAAAATCGCCTCACATCTCGATGCGAAATGTATCTTTTGTCTACAAAAAATCATCTCAGCATATAATAAAAGATTTTTCTCTCGAAATCCCAAGCGAAAGCCTCGTGCGGCTCACCGGACCATCTGGAAGCGGAAAAACTACTTTTCTCGAACTTGTCGGAGGTATTATCTTTCCGACTAAATGAAATATAAAAATTTGAGAAGCGGATTCGAAAGATATTGCAAAATCTCGATTTTCTCTTTTTGGATATAGTTTTGTTGATGCGGATTTTTTTGAAAATATGAGCGTACGGGACAATATACTCATGCCAGCAAGCATCATGAAAGTGGAAATCGATATGAAATGGTACCAAAAACTCATCTGAGAAATCGGGCTCAAAAAATACGAAAACAAACTCGTCTGAAACCTCTCAGCAGGACAAAGAGAGCGAGTCAATCTCGTACGATCCATGATACATAAACCAAAAATATTGATACTTGACGAACCGGGATCTCACTTGAATACATCACTAGTATGAAAAATCATACAAATCATACTTGACTATCAAAAGCAAGAAAAAGCGACTATTTTTATTTCAAGCCATCAGGATCTCCCAAAATTACAGTTTACTACTTCCCTTTCTTTTTATGAAGATTATACCATTTCTACTGAGACAAATCCAGAGTCATAAAATAAAAAGTATCAGTTTTGTGTTTGTGATTTTGCTGACACTCTTTTTATGATATGGTATTATTTGGATGTATCAAAATATGTCATCAGCGGTTTCATATTATTCAAGTATAAATATTTGAGACCCAAAACGCGTAAAAATATCAAGTGGTGGAAATATTTTCGCTTTTCTTTCGAAAGGTGTCTCTGGACTCTCAGATGAAACACTTAAAAAAATATCAAATGATTCGCGATTCGAAGATATAAAAACTTTCACTCTTATCCAGTATCCAGTCACTGGAGATTTTTCTATTTTTTCTTTTTGATTGGAGAGTGATATACCTGTTTTTGCTATTTCTGGTGACACTCCACTTGGCAAGAAATGAGTCGGAATATCTCAAAAAATGCTCGAATACTACAATTTGCAGTTTGCTGGAAGTTTGCCAATTTTTCCAAAAATTGATAAAAAATTTATCAAAGGAAGGAAGGTTGTCATCACAGTTGGAAAATCAAAACTCTTCAATCTTGATGGGAAAAAGCCAGCAAAACCAATCGAGACACAAATCACTGACATCAGTCCAGACTACCCAGGATTTGGCGTGGTGCTCCCGAAAAAAATCCTAGAAAGCCGACTCAAATCTATAGGACTCTCACTTTGAAACCCTTTTAAAGTCGTAGCAAAAATCAAAAATCTAAACAATATAGAAAATTTAAAAAAAGACTATAAGGGCCTCAATATCACTTTTGATCAGGATGCTATAAAAGAAAATGAAAAACGACTTCAAACTTTACAACTCATATTTTGAGCCACTTTTCTTGCGATAATTTGTGTAGTATGAACAATCATACTTTTTCTACTTGGAAGTATTTTACGAGAAATAAAGCATATTTATCGCCTTATTTACCGACTTTGAATTTTTAATCTTCGATCCATTTTTTTGACGCTTTGAGAACTCATCTTCTTGACTTGTATCGCTGGAATTATCGGATATTTTCTTAATATTTTTATTTTTTCTTACTTTTCAAAGCTAGCAACTGCTTTTTTCCCAACTCAATGAATTCTTTTTCCAATTATCGTACCAAACACTATACAACTCTTTTTTTATATAGCAACTTGCATAGTTATGCTTATTAGTATTTTATTCTACTATAATCAATCACAATTTAAGGAATTAAAAAAATGCAAATAAAAAATTCCCTCCAAAAAATGAAGAGAATTTAAAAGCAATCTACAACAGTGAGATTATGATGACTGGATTTGTCGTAAAATCGAATCAACTTGTGAAGAGGAAATATTCCCTTCTACAAGAAGTGTACCAGCATCAATTTGCGTATAAAATCGTGGTAAATCCGATTGGATACGCAATTCGATATTTTGTGGGTCACTTTCTCGAAAGAAAGAAACTTTGACCCCATTTTTTTGGTACACAACCCCCTCAGAAAGTGAGAGTTTTTTATTTGTTATCACTAGTGTGTGACCACTGGCAAATCCAGTTTCATCACCACCCCAATACTGTTTTTGTGCCCATACAATCGGTGGTGTTTTTGGCTTTGGCATCTTTTCTGCATCAGCCGAAAAATAATCACGCGATATATAAAAACAAGACAGTACACAAAGTGTGATTATTGCCTGAAACCATTGAGACGCCACCTTATAACGATTTTTCATCATACAAAGTAAATTTATAATATAAAGCGAACTCTTTACAAAAAGAACATATACATTATAATATATTTTATATGATTTGTCAAGACTTTTACATAAAAAAATAAAAATGTCAAGAAACAGTCTATTTCTTAATAAAATATATAAATCATTTGTCAAGTAGAAATACAATAAAATAAATAATATCACTGGATTTTTTGGAAGTTTTTCATATATTATTTGTAATATCAAAAAATAAAAAAATTCTCAATTATTAATTTTTAATTAATCTCATGTCTCTCCATCTCTACAACTCTCTCACTCGCGAAGTCGAGCGCTTCAAACCACTTTCACAAGAAAAAGTAAAAGTCTATTACTGTGGGCCGACACCGTATAATTTTGCACATATCGGAAATTTACGAGCCTATCTTTTCGAGGATTTAATTGTACGAACACTCCGCTTTCTTGGTTATAAAGTCGAAACTGGGATGAATATTACCGATATCGATGATAAAACTATTCGCGACAGTCAAAAATTTTGAGAAAATCTCAAAGAATTTACTGAGAAATACAGCAAGGAATTTCTCAAAGATCTCGATATGCTTCATGTAAATAGAGCCGATACTATCAAGCCTATTTCTCTTTTGATCGAGGAAATGTGAGAAATTATCCAAGGACTCCTCGATAAAGGATTTGCGTATATAGCCGACGATGGAAGTATTTATTATCGAGTCGCGAAATTTAAGGATTATGGAAAACTGGCTAACCTCGATGTAAAAGGTATGATTTCGAGTGTACGAATCGATAATGATGAATACGAAAAAGATGAAATCGCTGATTTTGCGCTCTGGAAAGCCTACAACCCAGAAAAAGATGGAGAAAATTTTTGGGAGATAGATTTGGAAGTAAATGAGGAAAATTGTCAGTTAAAAACTCCAAAAACTGTCATTCCGGACTGCGATCCGGAATCTAATGCAGGACTATGTAATAATTCCTTAGAAAGAGATCCTGAAACAAGTTCAGGATGACAAAAGGGGGCACTAGAATGACAAAAACAAACATCGCTATTTTCAGTCAAAATCAAAGGGAGACCGGGTTGGCATATCGAGTGTAGCGCTTGTAATCATCATATTTTTGGTGATCAAATCGACATTCACATGGGTGGAATCGACAATCTTTTTCCACACCACCAAAATGAAATCGCACAAAGCGAAGCCTTTACTGGAAAACAATTTTCAAAATACTGGCTTCACGGTGGACATCTCCTTGTGGATAATAAAAAAATGGCAAAATCAGCCGGAAATTTTTTCACACTTCGTGACATCATCGAAAAAAATGCAAACTTCCCTGCCGAATTCGTCTGTCGTGGCTTTCGACTCCTCAATTTACAAAATAAATATCGAGAAAATTTTAACTTCACACAAAGTCGCCTCGATGCTGGTATAAAAACGATTCAAGGTTTTGATGAGACTTTTAAAAAAATTGCTCGCTACAAAGGTTTTGAAAATGTTTCGCATACAATTTCTCGAGATTTTCGAGATGTGCTCCAAGGTGCGATGCAGGAATTTGTCGGGCACCTCGAAAATGATTTCGATAGCAATCTCGCTCTGACAGTGATTTTCACCTTTCAAAAAACCATCAATGCTGGAATGGATGAGAATACTTACTCACAAGCAGAAATCGATGCGATAAAAGATTTCTTAAAAAATATCGATGAAGTGCTCGGAATTTTTGATTTTTCTCTCCTTGATAAGAATGAAGAAATCCCACAAGAAATCCAAGAACTCGCCGAAAAACGAGCCCAAGCAAAACAAGAGAAAGACTGGAATACTGCTGATAGTATCCGTGATACACTCACGGATAAAGGCTGGAAAATGATAGACGAGGCGGGTGGAAAATGGAGTGTGGAGAAAATGTAAAATTTAAAAAAATGTAAAAAAATCTCTCCAAATGGAGAGATTTTTTTACCCAAGAAGTCAAGGTTTATAATATCGGTCTTCACCATAATCGTTTGGTCATTGGGTGCCAGGAGCAAAAAGAAGATATAAAACAAATAATCCGGATATAATCTGAAAAACTAAAAGAATATAGTATAGTACATCGGAAGCCCCTCAGATCAGAAATGAAAATACCATTTTTGGATCTATCATAAATAAAATCAACATTATAATATTGACAACTTCTCGGAAAACGGGAAACAAAATCACAAGATATTCAATTTTTCGATTTTCTTTTCCCATATCATGCATTCGTTTTCGTACGATTTTTGGAACGAGAAATATTTCAAAAAGGAGAAGTAAACTATACATAATAAGCGACATAATCATAACTGATGTGACATTTGCCTTGGCAACCACACTAGTATAACTCAATCATCCTCACAATAATATCATTATAAGTCCGATAAGTATCGGAATACAAAGCATTCGGTAAAAAAAGAGTACTCGACGAATACGGTTTTCTTTTCCGAAAAGCCAATATTTTTCCTTATAGGAAATAGTAGTATCAAAAATTTTCATACGAAAAAATTAAAAAATAAAACAATATTTTTTCTTGAAGATAAAATATTGTTAATAAGTATACCGTTTTTTTTTTTTTTTTTTTCAAATGAATGTTTACTATTATTTTTCTACAAAAATCAAAAATCTGAAAAAACTCTTACAAAATGTAGGAGTTTTTATTTGCTTTTTTTGGCTTTTTCACTACTATAAGAGAGATAAATTTTACTTTTATTTTTTGTATTTTTATGTCTTCTTTTCATTCAATTCTTCAAGAAATTTTTGATAGTTTTGATCCATCAAAACAAATAAAAGCCATCATTACACCAGCACCAAAACCAAAACTTGGTGAATTTTGTGTAAATATCTTTCCACTCGTAAAACTCCTCAAAAAATCACCAAATGAAATCGCAGATGAATTTGCGAAAAAAATGGAAGAAAAATGAGAAATTTTTAAAAATATCAGCACAACTGGTGGTTATATTAATTTTTTCCTTACTGACGCGGTTTGGGCTGACATTGCAAAAGATTTTTTGGAGAAAAAAATCGAACCAGATACAAGTCTCCACAAAGATGAAAGCATCGTCATCGACTACATCGGAATGAATGTCGGGAAACCACCTCACATCGGGCACATCTGCACTCCACTTCTCGGACAATCTATCATCAATACCCTTCGATATCTTGGTTACACAGTCGTCTGAGACAGTCATCTCGGTGACTGGGGAGCTCTTTTTGGAAAACTTATCGTCGGATTTAAAAAATATGGAAGTGAGGAGAAACTCGAAAGCGACGCTATCGACCATCTTCTCGAAGTCTATATAAAAATCAATGCTGATTGCGAAGCAGACGAAAGCGTCCAAGCCGAGTGTCGAGATGTCTTCAAAGCACTCTCACAGTGAAATGAAGAATATACAAAACTCTGGGCACGATTTACAAAAGCAACAATTCATACTGCCAGACAAATGCTCGAAATGATGCATATTCATCAGGATTATGATGTTGGGGAGAGTTTTTATGAAGGAATTGAATTACCACAAATTGGTGATCAACCAAAACTCCAATACGATATGAACTCTATCGTGGCAGAACTGATCGAGAAAAAAATCGCAACAAAAAATGAAGACGGTAGTGTCGGGGTAAATTTCCCAGAAGAGAGCAAGCTTCCATCGACAATCTTACAAAAAAAAGACGGGACAAACCTCTATCTCACGAGTGATCTTGCTGCAATCAAATACCGACTCACAAATGGTTGGAATCCAAACAAAATTCTCTATTTTGTTGATGTGCGTCAGGCATTACACTTCCGACAGGTTTTCTGGGTTGCGAAAAAAGCGTGGGGTGAAGATATCGCAAAAGGAGTGGAATTTTTCCATGCCGCTAATGGGGCTATTGTCCTTCCAGAAGGGGCTATGAGCACCCGAAAAGGAAATATTATTCGCCTTGATAGCCTCGTAAATGAGGGATTCACTCGTGTCAAAAAACTCCTCGAAGAAAAAGGGAAAACCGGCGATGAAGTCCTTGATGAAGCAGATATCCGAGAAATCGCGATTGGTGCTATCAAATATGCTTATCTCATGCAAGATCGTGAAAGAAACATTGTCTTTACTTGGGACAAAGCGCTCAGTTTTGAGGGAAATAGCGGACCATACATCCAGTACGCCTATGTCCGTGGAAAAAAGATGATAGAAGGAGAAGAAATAAATAAAACTATCGACACAAGCAAACTCCAACTCACACAATATGACAAGGCTCTCATACAAAAAATCGAAGAAATGCCAGCTATCATCACACGTACTGTTGAGCAATATAAACCGCATCATCTTGCGACATATGCGTATGATTTAGCGACGACTTTTAATGCCTTTTATGTCCACTCACCAAAAATCAAGGAAGAAGAAAATGAAAATTTGAAAAATTTTAGAATCGCTCTCATTCAAAAGACTACTGACCAACTTAAAACAACTTTTGAACTCTTGGCAATCAAAATGCCTACAAAAATGTAATCTTCTTACTCATGAATTTTTTGAAAAAAATCGCTCTCATCCTTGTAATGTGTATCGGGTTTTGAAGTCAAGTCTTCGCAGAAAATCCTTTTACAGATATTCCTCGTAATAGCCCTTATTATGAGGCGGTCGATGACCTCTATAATAACGGAGTAATTTCCGACAATGGAAGTCATCTTTTCCATCCAAACGACACGATGAAGCGAGATTTTTATGTATCACTCGTCGTCGGAGTTGGCTGCAAAAAATGTACCACACCTTCGACCGAAGATATTAGAAAATATACGACTTCCCCATATATCGATCTCCCAAAAGTCAATCCGTATTTTTATTGTATCGCGTATGCCGACGGTCAAAAAATCGTCCGTGGATATGTACTCGATCAAAATGGTCAAACCAGTTGTCAAGATGGAAATACTTACACCAGTATTCCATTTTGTGCAGAAAATACTACCTCCCGTATAGAAGCCGCCGCCATACTTCTCCGTCGAGCCAATCTCTGGAATGAAGAACTCAATAAAAGAAATACAGATTTTAGTTTGAAAATCCCAGACACTGACAAATACTGGTATGGGTATGCAAAAAAAGCAATCGAGGTCGGTCTTATAAAAGCGAGAAGTGACGGAAGCATCGGACAAGATGAGGCAATCACCCGATGAGAATTTGCAATTATGACTTCGAAAATTCTTGGGTTTACTCAGTGTAATCCTATCAAAAATACAAATTCACTCGATGCAAAAATCATAATACAGCAAAACGGACAAGATACGAAAAAAACAGAATTTTGAAAAGATGAAAAGTGTGTATTTGTGCCCAAGACTTCTCAAAGTGGAAACTGGAAATATATTTGGACCATCACCAATCGAAATGGTGCAGTCAAAGAATTTAAACAAAAAGAAATCGAGTGTAAAAACCTAGACAATGGAACTTCTGATATTGATGTGCAAATCATCGATCCAGAGACCGGAGAGTCCATTTCTAACCCTACTACCACAATAAATACTAAAAAAAATCCAGATGATAAAGTATCTGGGCTCGGAGTGATTCTTGATGCTGATCCTCTCACGGGTACAACGGTTACAAATTTTAACTTTACAACAGTGGTTTCAAAAACGCCAAATCCTACTACCCAGAAAATTGATTTTTGAGACGGAACACAAACAACCTCAACAGAAGGTACAGAAACTTACACGGACAATCATATTTATGAAACTCCGTGAACCTACACTGTCATCTCGACCGTCACCGATACAAAAACTGGAAAAACTGGTCAATCGACAGTGACAGTGACTGTCAAGGAAGATGAAGATCCTGATAAGGATGGAATCCTGAATTGTACTGAAAAACGAAAAACCAACTGTGATAAATGTCCGCTCGTAAAAGGAATCCGAGAAAATAAATGATGTCCTCCGGTCGATACCTGAGAGCATACTTGCAAAATACGAAAACAGTATTGAGAAAAGATAATCTGTGACACTCCGAAAAATCCTGAAAACTCAAAAATCGATACACAAATTATTGTTACACAAGATAATACACCAACCAATAAAACCAGTTTTACAAGCGGTGAAAAATGTGTATTTGTCCCGAAAATCTCAGAAGGAGGACAGTGGAAATACGAGTGGACTATCGCCTATCCTGATGGAAAAGTAGAGAAATTTTCACGCGAAACGATACAGTGTGACGATTTAAAAATTGGAACTCCAACTATCAAAGTAAAAATAATTAACCCAGAAACTGAGAAACCAGTTGGCGATCCGGAAGTCACAGTCAATATTACTGACCCAAAAAATCCAACAGACTCAAAAGATCCGAATACAAATGCAATCGGTGTTTCTCTCTATGCTACTCCTCAAAAACAATATTTGTGAGAAGAAATCATCTTTACAATCAATGTAGAAAAAACGAAAAATCCAACTGAAAAAATTATTGAGTTTTGAGATGGGAAAAATTTTACTGTGACGGATGAAAGAATCAAAATCCCACTTTCTCATATCTATGAAACGACTGGGATTTACACCGTGAAAACTCGCGCAAAAGATACAAAAACTGGAAAAGTAGGAATCGCAAAAGTACAAGTAAAAATCATTAATAATGAAGATCCTGATGAAGATGGAGTACTCAATTGTACTGAAAAAAGGAAAACTAACTGTGATAAATGTCCCCTTGTAAAAGGCTCAAAAGACAATAATGGCTGTCCACCAACAAATCCAACAAATCCAACTTTTCCAAATATTTGCATTCTTGAGAAAGCCAAAAATCAAGGAATTATCCAAGGAGGTGCTATTTGTCATGAGTGTCCTTGCTACAATTCGCTCACGATTTCTAGTCTCATCAGAGAATGTGACACGCTTTTTCCGACTATCCTCTCACCAGCACCAGATCTTTCGACCGTCTATTCTCGCGGAAGTTTTTACCTCGTACAATAAATGACTATACTTTTTCGATCACATAAATGTGCAAATTTTTTGCAACAAAACAGACGATCAAAGCGTGGAACTACAAGCGATGAATGGTCAGATCTGAGAGAATATAGCCCAGAAAATGATGCAAAAGATATCGTCTGGAAACGCTCAACTGAGCCAAATACTATCATCAGTAAAAAAAGAGAATTACAACAATCCCTGCGACTGATTTTTTGTGCGCATCGAGATATTTGAGATGATTTTATGACTGCGAAAGATGAAATTTCTCGAAGTGAATGGAAAAAGCAATCACTTGATATCTTGAAAAAATCTGCTCAAAAATCAAACTTCCCTTTTCAAGAATTTTTTGAAAAAAAAGAGCAAAATCTGGAAACCTTAGTAAAAAATAAAATCAAAAATCATCTCATTATTTTTTTGACAAGTAGTTTGGATTTTAATGAAAAATCATACAAAGTCCTCTCTCGACAAAATGACGTCATCATAGTGTACATCGAGCATATTTTTGAAAAAAATCCAGATACCAGTGTGTGGATTGAAGGAAAAGTTTTTGATACAAAAAAAATAAAAAAATACCAAGATGAAAGACAAAAAATACAAAAAGAATTCATAAAAAAATGTAAAAAAAATAAAATCTCTCCGCTTTTTCTTGATACTACACAGAGTATAGAAACCGCCTTAAATCACTTTTTTAAATATCGATATGCTCGAAAAAAATAAAATCTTCATCGCCCTGCTCCATT
>JAGYHI010000046.1 GCA_018457335.1 Candidatus Altimarinota bacterium
ATTTTTCATAAAAATATCATCTGTCATTCTCGCGAAAGCGGGAATCCAGCCAAAAAGAGGGAAAATCCTTTTTCTAGTCATTGCAAGAAGCGACAGCGACGAAGTAATCTCTCAGCCCCGTTATTGCGAGGATTCTGAAAAAAACCGTGGCAATCTACCTTCCTAAAAAAACATTTGCTTTTTCCCGAAAAAGTAATATACTCTTTGTAAGAGTTCGCAAGAACTCCAAATATGTTGTACATATGTTAGGGTTTTGAAATAAAATCCCCAACTAAAAAAAGAAGACCCTGGACGGTCTTCTTTTTTATGGCTCTACATTTTACTATAAATGTAAGCCTTTGCATAAATACACCAATTAAAAAGTGTATATGCAAAATATATTATGTTGTACATAATATAAAAGGGTAAAGAAATAAATTACCCCAACGCCTCAGAAAAGCGCTGAGGCGAAAATAGTATATAAAAATTTATCAAAATAGCAAACTCTTCCCATTTTCTCTTGCCTATTTCTCAAAAACACATATATTGGAGGTATATTTTGTTTCAAATTATGAAAAAGCATCTTGGATTTATTTGTGTTTTACTGATTCTCATCGCACTCGTGGTCGTGCCACTTTTAGCACCGGGCTACATTTTTGCTATCGACCACATTCTCAATCCAAATGGCTGGACTCCAAAAATCGGCGAAAATATTTATTGGATTGCAGAGCTTTGTCGCGTGTTTGATTTTTTGGGTATTCCGGTGTGGATTTTAGAAAAAATCCTACTGGTACTGACCTTTTTTCTGCTGGCGCTCGGGGGCTATCTTTTGACGCGAGATTCAAAAAATCCTTTTTCGTGGATTTTTGCGAGCATTTTTCTCATCTTCAATCCATTTTTTTATGGGCGATTTGTTGATGGGCAGATAAGTATTTATTTTTCGTATGCGCTGTATCCGCTCTTGTTTTTTTTGCTTCGTAGGGCTTTTACCAGCCCGAGTTGGCAGTATGGATTGGCTCTTGGATTTTTGACATTGTGGCTCTGTCTGACGGCTTTGCACAATGCAATTTTTCTCTTTTTCATTTTCTGAATATTTTTTATCGTCTATTTTTCTAAAAAAACTTTTAGCAAAACAGTGCTGATGTGCTCGATAGTCGTCCTTTGTAATATGCTTTGGTTTGTGCCTTTTGTGACACAAGGAAGTGGACAAAAATTTGGTTTAGCAAATGAGATTGCAGACTATAATCAAGAAAATCGACAAGAGTTTCAGACCGGCGGAAGCAAAGAATCAGATGGGTATTTCCCAGTTTTGACTCTCAATGGATACTGGTGAGAATACACAAAGCGATTTGCTCCAGTAACTCAAAATCCATACTGGCTCTTTTTGGTATTTGGGATTTTATGACTTGTTTTCGCGGGAATTTTTGCAAAAATCGAAAGAAAACAATTTTCACGATTTGAAGGAGCGATGATCATCGTAGCTCTTCTCTCTTTTATCTTTGCTGTCGGCGTCAAAAAATCCGGATTCGTCTCACATATAAATGAACTCATGTATGAGTATTTTCCGATGTACAAGTGAATGCGAGAACCACATAAATGGACGATGTTTCTCGCTATTGTCTATGCTTATTTCGGAGTGTACTGAGTACAGAGCCTTTTTAAAAATCCAAAAATGGCTGGATTTTGGCGGCATGCAAGATATGTATTTGCTCTTATTTTGACGGCTTTACCAGTCTTATATACCTCAAATCTGCTCTTTGGTGCGCAGGGTCAAATCAAAATTACCCACTATCCAGCCGAGTGGAAACAAATAAAAGATATTTATAAAAAAATTCCCCTCACGACTGAGTGTGAGGCTCGAAAAAAAGGACTCTCACAATTTTGCTACAATGCACTCGCACTTCCGTGGCATCAGTATATGAAAATCAATTTTACCGAGCGAGTCGTCTGAAACTGGATTTTTCGCTATTTTTCTGAAAATATTCTCTTTGGTGATAATATAGAAAAAGGGAAAGTCTACACCAATTCGAGTTTGCCAGAAACAAAATTGGTTGATGATTATATCGGTCCAAATGGGAAATTTATCAAAAAAATTGACAAAAATTCTATCGAGGCATTTTATGGAGATTTGAAAAAAATGGGTATTTCTCATCTTTTCCTCTTTAAGGAAGTTGACTATAAAAAATACAAATGAATTATTGATTTTAGCCTTGATTTTGGGTATATAGAAAAAGTAGAAGAAAATGGTATGATTGTGTTTTTTAAGATTTTATAGACCAAAAATATTTATGAAGAAAAATAGTGTGCAAGTATCGGTAGTCATGCCAAATTACAATGCTTGAAAATATATAAGCGAGGCTATTGAAAGTGTATTGAATCAGGATTTTGATAATTTTGAATTTATTATTGTGGATGATGGAAGCACTGATGAGAGTAGAGAAATTATTGGGTCATATGCACGCCAAGATAATCGTATTATTTTTTTACAAAATCCAAAAAATCTTGGAATTGCACCGTCTTTGAATCGGGCTATAAAAATCGCAAAATGAGAATATATTGCTCGAATGGATAGTGATGACAAAGCACATAAAGACTGGCTAAAAACGGTTTACACAAAAATTATTTCTGATTCTCGTCTTGGCGTATGTGGCACGAATTTAAATATTGTAGATACGGATTGAAAAATAAAATACCTCAAAGAATATCCTCGGACGAACCAAGAATGTAGAAATACGATATGAATGCGAAATCCTTTTGCACACAATAGTGTAATTATACGAAAAGAAGTACTTGAAAAAGTTTGATATTATGATAATGATATGCTTTTTTTCCCTTCCACGAGAAACCTTCCCGCTTCGTAGCGTCCTTTTTTTGTATGAAGATTTCTGATGAATTGGATTTTTGATTTTGAGAGCATAATTTGTTAAAAAATTAAAAAGTATTTTTCTTTGTATATATAAAATTGAAGATTCCTAAAACCCATTTTGAAGGCATAAATTGTGCACACCAAGTTCAAAAATAAAAAACCCTTCCAAAAATCCCTATCTTGTATCAGAGTTTTATCGCTTTTTTTCTTACTCTTAATGTACTTCGTATCATTTCTTTTTGATGAATGCAAATAGAATTTTTCTCATATATACGATAATTTATTAAAAACTCTTGTATATTATAAAAAGTATAATACTGACCAATTCGTATCCAAAGGTCAAAATCTTCTGCAAAAAGCATATCATTATCATAATATCAAACTTTTTCAAGTACTTCTTTTCGTATAATTACACTATTGTGTGCAAAAGGATTTCGCATTCATATCGTATTTCTACATTCTTGGTTCGTCCGAGGATATTCTTTGAGGTATTTTATTTTTCAATCCGTATCTACAATATTTAAATTCGTGCCACATACGCCAAGACGAGAATCAGAAATAATTTTTGTGTAAACCGTTTTTAGCCAGTCTTTATGTGCTTTGTCATCACTATCCATTCGAGCAATATATTCTCATTTTGCGATTTTTATAGCCCGATTCAAAGACGGTGCAATTCCAAGATTTTTTGGATTTTGTAAAAAAATAATACGATTATCTTGGCGTGCATATGACCCAATAATTTCTCTACTCTCATCAGTGCTTCCATCATCCACAATAATAAATTCAAAATTATCAAAATCCTGATTCAATACACTTTCAATAGCCTCGCTTATATATTTTCAAGCATTGTAATTTGGCATGACTACCGATACTTGCACACTATTTTTCTTCATAAATATTTTTGGTCTATAAAATCTTAAAAAACACAATCATACCATTTTCTTCTACTTTTTCTATATACCCAAAATCAAGGCTAAAATCAATAATTCATTTGTATTTTTTATAGTCAACTTCCTTAAAGAGGAAAAGATGAGAAATACCCATTTTTTTCAAATCTCCATAAAATGCCTCGATAGAATTTTTGTCAATTTTTTTGATAAATTTCCCATTTGGACCGATATAATCATCAACCAATTTTGTTTCTGGCAAACTCGAATTGGTGTAGACTTTCCCTTTTTCTATATTATCACCAAAGAGAATATTTTCAGAAAAATAGCGAAAAATCCAGTTTCAGACGACTCGCTCGGTAAAATTGATTTTCATATACTGATGCCACGGAAGTGCGAGTGCATTGTAGCAAAATTGTGAGAGTCCTTTTTTTCGAGCCTCACACTCAGTCGTGAGGGGAATTTTTTTATAAATATCTTTTATTTGTTTCCACTCGGCTGGATAGTGGGTAATTTTGATTTGACCCTGCGCACCAAAGAGCAGATTTGAGGTATATAAGACTGGTAAAGCCGTCAAAATAAGAGCAAATACATATCTTGCATGCCGCCAAAATCCAGCCATTTTTGGATTTTTAAAAAGGCTCTGTACTCAGTACACTCCGAAATAAGCATAGACAATAGCGAGAAACATCGTCCATTTATGTGGTTCTCGCATTCACTTGTACATCGGAAAATACTCATACATGAGTTCATTTATATGTGAGACGAATCCGGATTTTTTGACGCCGACAGCAAAGATAAAAGAGAGAAGAGCTACGATGATCATCGCTCCTTCAAATCGTGAAAATTGTTTTCTTTCGATTTTTGCAAAAATTCCCGCGAAAACAAGTCATAAAATCCCAAATACCAAAAAGAGCCAGTATGGATTTTGAGTTACTGGAGCAAATCGCTTTGTGTATTCTCACCAGTATCCATTGAGAGTCAAAACTGGGAAATACCCATCTGATTCTTTGCTTCCGCCGGTCTGAAACTCTTGTCGATTTTCTTGATTATAGTCTGCAATCTCATTTGCTAAACCAAATTTTTGTCCACTTCCTTGTGTCACAAAAGGCACAAACCAAAGCATATTACAAAGGACGACTATCGAGCACATCAGCACTGTTTTGCTAAAAGTTTTTTTAGAAAAATAGACGATAAAAAATATTCAGAAAATGAAAAAGAGAAAAATTGCATTGTGCAAAGCCGTCAGACAGAGCCACAATGTCAAAAATCCAAGAGCCAATCCATACTGCCAACTCGGGCTGGTAAAAGCCCTACGAAGCAAAAAAAACAAGAGCGGATACAGCGCATACGAAAAATAAATACTTATCTGCCCATCAACAAATCGCCCATAAAAAAATGGATTGAAGATGAGAAAAATGCTCGCAAAAATCCACGAAAAAGGATTTTTTGAATCTCGCGTCAAAAGATAGCCCCCGAGCGCCAGCAGAAAAAAGGTCAGTACCAGTAGGATTTTTTCTAAAATCCACACCGGAATACCCAAAAAATCAAACACGCGACAAAGCTCTGCAATCCAATAAATATTTTCGCCGATTTTTGGAGTCCAGCCATTTGGATTGAGAATGTGGTCGATAGCAAAAATGTAGCCCGGTGCTAAAAGTGGCACGACCACGAGTGCGATGAGAATCAGTAAAACACAAATAAATCCAAGATGCTTTTTCATAATTTGAAACAAAATATACCTCCAATATATGTGTTTTTGAGAAATAGGCAAGAGAAAATGGGAAGAGTTTGCTATTTTGATAAATTTTTATATACTATTTTCGCCTCAGCGCTTTTCTGAGGCGTTGGGGTAATTTATTTCTTTACCCTTTTATATTATGTACAACATAATATATTTTGCATATACACTTTTTAATTGGTGTATTTATGCAAAGGCTTACATTTATAGTAAAATGTAGAGCCATAAAAAAGAAGACCGTCCAGGGTCTTCTTTTTTTAGTTGGGGATTTTATTTCAAAACCCTAACATATGTACAACATATTTGGAGTTCTTGCGAACTCTTACAAAGAGTATATTACTTTTTCGGGAAAAAGCAAATGTTTTTTTAGGAAGGTAGATTGCCACGGTTTTTTTCAGAATCCTCGCAATAACGGGGCTGAGAGATTACTTCGTCGCTGTCGCTTCTTGCAATGACTAGAAAAAGGATTTTCCCTCTTTTTGGCTGGATTCCCGCTTTCGCGAGAATGACAGATGATATTTTTATGAAAAAT
>JAGYHI010000047.1 GCA_018457335.1 Candidatus Altimarinota bacterium
TTTGTAGAGACCATTTTTTCCAGGCTGGGCTCAAACTCCTGACCTCAGGGGATCCCCCTCCCTTGGCCTCCCAAAGGGCTTGGATTACAGGCCTGAGCCACCACCCCCGGCCCCTTTTTGAATTTTTTGAATAAAAACCAAAACCCGGAGTAAATTTCGGATTGTTGAAGATGAAGCGTAATTCATCATCTTACATAAACTAAAAAACTCATAATTTCTTATGGGTTTTTTTTAAAAGGATATTTTCCTTCTTTACTTAAAACTTTCTCTAAAAAAAATTTTACTTTTTGTTAATTATCTATATAATTCATATTATATAACTCATATTTTGTATTATGAATTTCTTTCAAACCTATACACTCGAACAAATAGTAGGAACAGCAGTGGCAATTATCGTACTTGCTTCGGGTTTTTTTTCTATTGGGTATGTCATATGGGGTTCACTTCTTCTTGTGGTCTCTGGTGGAGATGACAAAAAAGTCAAGGATGCTATTAATCATATGCGATATGCTGTTGTAGGTATTATTTTACTGGTTTTTATGTTAGTGGTAGCTCCAGTATTTTTTAGATTACTTGGTATCCCTATTTCAGAGCAATTTACCCCAAGTGTGGTTTATCAAAATATCCAAACTCTCAGCAATCGTGTTTTTAATGCGGGTGGAGGTTCATCAGAGTATGGAAATACAAAAATTATCGATACAACAACAGATACGGTTTCATCTGATTTTACTGATATTTAACATTTAATTATTATGCAATTTTCTTTCATCTCAGAAGCACATGCGGCTTCTCCACTTCTTGATCAATCGAGCTCTTATGGTGCGAGCGATATTATTGGTACTGCTGTGGCGCTTGTAGTGCTTGTAGCTGGTTTAGCATCTGTGATTTTTATTATATGGTGAGGACTTATGTTGATTTTATCTGGTGGAAAAGACGATAAAGTAAAGCCAGCAATTAATAGTATTCGCTATGCAGTGATTGGTATTATTGTTATAATAATTGCTATTTTTGTAGCCCCAAAAATGATTAGTTTTCTTGGTTTTTGAGATTATCCTTTTCTTTCACCAGAAAGTATTTTTCATACTATTCAAGATCTAATTGCAAAATTATTTGGTGGAACTTCTTCTACACTTGCTCCCTCTTCATCTGGATCTGATTTCTCGAATTCTGGTTTATAATTTCAAAAATATCAAAAACATATCCCATAATTCTTTTGTGGGATTTTTTTATTATTTTTTAGTAAAGCCAGCTTCTAAAAATACATGAATAGGGGATTTATATTTTTCTCGAATTTCTTTTAAAATTGATAGGTGATCAACATTTTTTATTGGGAAGAAATACTTTTTTGTGTCGAAATCAAGGTTTTTCCCAATATTTTTAAAAACTTTTTTTCCTTGATTAAAAGGAATAGCTGTATCAGCTGTGCCATGTAGAATGTAGATTGGAAAACTAAAATCTTGAACTTTTTCAAAAGTAATAAAGCTATTTTTTTGATTAAGAATATTTTGAATAGGAATCCCGAATAAAAATACAGACATATCATAATGGGAAGCTGGTGGAGCAATCAAAATCATACGATCAACATCTTGATGATGATAAGTAAAGTTAACAGCAATAGAAGCACCAATACCATATCACCATATAATTACATTTTTTTCTTCAAAGTCTTTTCGCACTTTTAAGAATCGATAAAATTTGTCAGAGGCTTGTAAAATAGCTTCTTCATAGGGAAATCATTCAGAAGCTCAATATCCTTGATAGTCAAAAGCCATTACATTAAAGCCAAGATTTGCAATAAAATCAATATCCTTGTAAAAATACGGTAAACTTTCCTTGTTTCCGTGAAAATAATATACAGTTTTTTCAGCTTTTTTATCGACATAAATTCACTGTATATTATTTCCTTTTTTATCAGTGATTTGTATAATTTCAGGATTTAGAATATTGCTTTTATAAGAAATTTTTTCTTTAAAAATACCAGGAAATGTAATAATAGTTTCAATTTCTTTTGAAAAAATAAAACAGAGTATAAAAAATAGACAAAATAAAATTATAATAATTTGTAATTTTTCCAATGTTTTTTTTGGAGTGTACATTTTTATAGTTTTATTCATAAATTATTTATAAAAGCATTTTCTCTACTATACGAAAAAAACAAAAAATAACAAGAAAAAATCATAGAAAACTCTTTTGCCAAAAGGAATTTTTTGAGTATAATGCCCTCATAATTTATATTTCTTAAAAATTCTTTTTTATGACAGCTACTCCTGAGGCAGAAAATTCTGAGAATCTTGATACTAATCAGAATCCAAATCCTGATGCGGTCGTCTATGATGGTGACGAATCAAGAAGTATCGTAAATGAAATGGAAACTTGCTATCTCGACTACGCGATGAGTGTGATCGTGCAGCGGGCACTTCCTGATGTGCGAGACGGTATGAAACCGGTACATCGTCGTATTTTGTATGCAATGTATGAAGGTGGACTTCGATCGACTGGAAAATATCGAAAATGTGCGAGAATCGTCGGTGATGTCCTCGGTAAATATCACCCACACGGTGATACAGCGGTTTATGATGCGATGGTTCGTATGGCTCAGGATTTTTCACTTCGATATCCGCTCGTTGACGGGCAAGGAAACTTTGGTTCGATGGATGGTGATAATCCAGCGGCGATGCGATACACGGAGGCAAAAATGGAAAAACTTGGTGAAAAAATGCTCCTCGATATCGAAAAAGATACGGTCGATTGGCGAGACAACTATGATGCTTCGACACAAGAGCCAATGGTACTTCCAACTCGGATTCCAACGCTTCTTCTTAATGGAGTTATGGGTATCGCGGTTGGTATGGCGACAAATATCCCACCACACAATCTTCACGAACTTGTACAAGCAATTAATTTTCTCGTCCATCATCCAAATGTTGATGAGGTACAAATTGCCGATCTTCTCGAATTTATTAAAGGGCCAGATTTTCCAACTGGTGGTGAAATTTACGATCGAGAAGCGATTTTACAAGCTTATACTCGTGGTCGTGGATCTATTCCACTTCGAGGAAAGGCTGATATAGAAGAGGGAAAAGGCGGAAAAAACCATATTATCATCCGAGAAGTTCCTTATCAGCTCAATAAAAAAGATTTTGTCGAAAAGATCGCTGGACTCGTGACAAATAAAGTCATCGTCGGGATTTCTGATATCCGAGATGAGTCAAATAAGGAATGAGTACGAATTGTCATCGATCTCAAACGTGATGCTTTTCCGAAAAAAATTCTCAATCAACTCTACAAACTTACTCCACTGCAAACAAGTTTTTCATTCAATATGATTGCTTTGACTGACCGTGGACTCCAGCCAAAACTTTTCAACTTAAAAGAAATTCTTCTTGCCTTTATTGATCATAGAAAGGAAATTATTACACGAAGAACTCAATATGAACTCAATCAAGCTGAAGCACGTGCTCATATCCTAGAAGGGTTTTTGATTGCTATTGATGCGATTGATGAAGTAATTAAAACAATCCGAGGTTCTCGAAACAAAGAAGAGGGTATCCCAGCATTGATGAAAGGTTTTGGGCTTTCTGAAAAGCAAGCCGTGGCAATCTGGGAAATGCAACTTGGTAAACTTTCTGGTCTTGAAATTGAAAAAGTAGAAATCGAGCTCAAAGAAAAGAAAATCCTTATTGCGGATCTTCGCGATATTCTCGCGAAGCCAGAGAGAGTTAGTACTATCATTTCTGATGAACTCAATGAAATTGATGAAAAATTTGGAGATGATCGATTGACAGAAGTACATCCAGGTGCGGTTGGAGAATTTAATCCAAAAGATACCATTCCAAATGAAGATGTAGTTGTCACACTTTCTCGAAATGGCTATATCAAACGAGTAAAAACTTCTTCTTTCCGAGCACAACGACGAGGAGGAAAAGGTATTGCTATGGCAGTAAAAGATGAAGATGAGATGAAGGTAATTCTTTCAACTCGAAACCACAACAATCTTCTTTTCTTTACGAATACCGGTCGAGTTTTTGAATTTCCAACGTATGAAATTCCAGAAATGCAACGAACCGCAAAAGGGCAACCAATGGTACAGTTTTTGTCACTTACAAAAGATGAAGAGGTGAGTGCTATCCTCGATATGACGCAACTCGAAGGAAAATATTTATTCCTTATTTCACAAAAAGGAATTGTAAAACGAATTCATCTTTCTGATATTGCAAATATTCGCAGCAATGGACTTATTGTGATGAAGCCAAAAGATGGCGATAAACTTGGTTGGGTACGAGTGACAGACGGTGAAAGTAATGTGCTCTTGGTTTCACAAGAAGGAAAAGCAATCCAATTTAATGAGCAGGATGTCCGTGTAATGGGGCGAGCTGCAATGGGGGTACGAGGTATGCGAATAGCAGAATGACAAAAACTTATCGAAGGATGTGTCGTCGGAGATGATGAGCAATATATTTTCACTGTCTCTGAAAATGGGATGGGAAAAATCTCATCACTTGAAGACTATCGTGAACAGGGGCGAGGTGGATCTGGTGTAAAAGTCGGAGCCACTACGAAAAAAACAGGAGCGGTAATCGCTGCGTTTACCCTCACAAAAGAAGATAAAAAAGAAAAGAGTGTAATCTTGATTTCTCGATCTGGACAAACGGTTCGTGTGCCTCTTGCGGATATTCGCATTACGGGTCGTACGACACAAGGAGTGATTTTAGCAAAACTTAAAAAAGACTCTGACTCCTTTACAAGTGCTGCTATTGTCAGTGATAATTCAGGAGATGAATAATTTTTAAATTTTATGAAACAATATGCTAAATTCACGCTTGCATTTATTTTTCTTGTACAGATATTTTTTGTGCATGCAATTTTTGCACAGGATTTAGGGGATTTTTTTACACAAAGAATGACTGGAATGCAAAATTTCAATCAATTGCAAACTTTTGCAATTGATTGAAATATAAAAAAAAGAATTCTTACTACTGAGAAAAAAATAGATTCAAAAGAAAATAAAAATCAATCAAAAGTCAACACTGTAAAAAAACAAGCAATAGAGAATTTGTGAAAAGAAATAAATAAAGAAAGTATTTTGCAATCTATAAATCAAGTACGTAAAAGGATTTCTTCTCAATTTTTAGTTCATGATGAAGAATTGCAAAAAATTGCAAGAAAGAAAATAAATGATATGATAGTGAAAAAATATTTTTGACACTATGATAATAATTGATACTCTCTTGTGCAAAATATCGTTGATACAGAAGGAAAATTACTCGGAGAAAATCTTGTATTTTCTGCTAAAAAAAGCGAACTTCAAAATTTACTTGAAATATCTCCTTCACATCGACACAATATGCAAATGCGAATTTGGAGAAAAGTAGGTATTGCAATGGGGCAAGATTTAGAAGGGAACTGGTATATGGTGCAGATTTTTGGAAAATAATTTGACTTTCTTCCTATTTTTTATATCATCCTTGTAAGGCGTTTGAGTGAAAAACAATCACGAGCCAAGAGAAGAACGGTTTTGTTAAAAGCTTAGTAGAACTCTTCGGGTAATTCCGTTATCAATTTTTAAAATTAAGTAATCGCCTCGGTGGCACCTTCTATTTAAAAAATAGACCGACGCACGAATTTTTTTATTTCGTGTGTTTTTATTTTTTATGATTAAACTCGTTTTACCAGATGCTTCTCATAAAGAAGATTATCTTGCCTGCATACAAGAGTGGAGAGAAATAGAAAATCGGGAGAAAAGAAGGACTGGAAAATGGGTAAGGACGGAGACGGAGGAAGAAGGACGAGCCGCGAAGACGGGGGAGAAAAGAAAGGGGGAGAAAGGAGAGAGCCGGGATGACAGAAGTATTCCGTAGATCAGCGTCCCACCGCGCGCACCCAGAGCCAGTTGCGATCCGTAGGACGTCGCCGGGATGACTAC
>JAGYHI010000048.1 GCA_018457335.1 Candidatus Altimarinota bacterium
AGTTTTTTCACCACCAAAGGTTTTGGTACTTTTGGCTCCAAAAGTACAGGGGTATGGAGGATGAAGTTTTTGAGAAAGAAAAGAAACTTGTTTATTGGCTGGATTCCGGATCAAGTCCGGAATGACATATTCTATTTTTCACCCAGATTCCCGCCTGCGCGGGAATGACAAGTGCTCAATTTTTTATAAAAATCCTTCTTTCCTATGTGAAAAATCTGTGAAGAAATTTGCTTTTTTGGGGAAAATAGATAAGATAGTCGCATCTGTGGGGATGATATAGTATTTGATAGTAGGAATTCGTGTACTATTGGTGCTTATTCGGGGCGGTCTCGCCTCGTGATCAAAGGGACAAAACACAACTGCTACTAAAACTAGCCCTCTCGCACGACTCGCTGCGGGAATGAAGAAAGCTGTACAAGCTCCTTCAATTGCTGTTGCCTAGTCAAATCTAGCATACAGCGTAGCCTTCTCAAAGAGATGAGCGCCAAATGGCCTGCTACAACTTCTTGATTTTTGCCTCTATTCGAAAATTGAGAATACTTAAATAGAGCGATGATGAAGCGTTTTTATTATTTTTCGCAAGATTTGTCGTATAAAATAAAATAATTACTTTTTCTTTTTTGGGAATTTTCGGCGCGAAAAAGTATATCTAAAATTTCCTATAATAAGTAGATTCCTCTACTGCACCCTATTAGACGCGGGGGCGGTACCCGCCATCTCCACCAGAAGAATTCCGCAAAACCTCCTTTTACATTAAAAGGAGGTTTTATTTTGAGATCCTGAATCAAGTTCAGAGCCTGCCCTCAGCTTGACTGGGGGATGACAGATGTAGAAAAAAAATTTTAAAAAGAAAAAACCACCGCTGGGAGGCGGTGGGGAATATTAGTCTGATGTCTTATCTTGATTGTCTCCTTTTTTTGTGTCGTCTTCGTTTTCTTTTTTTGTCGTGGATTTCGTTTGCTCTTGTTTTTGTGAGCTACTTCATCAATCCAATCCTGGTTCATTCTTGGAATATAGGAATCTTTTCACTGCTCCTGGGCTTGTTTGTACTCACTTGTAACCAAGTAAGTAAGCAATAAATAGATTTCTATCATCTGTATTCTTCATTCATTTGTCCAAAAGAGGTTTTAAGCGAGGCCAAATAACTGGATCAAATGCACCTCTCACAGAAGCCCAATTTTGTTTTAAATTTTCTGCCAGCATATCGATATTAGAATTTCAAAGTTCTTGCACAATAAATTTACCATTTCCGTCATTTTGTACTGATTTCAATGCTATACTTATATTATTAACTTTTTCGACACTATTCATTTGCCGATTATCACTAATAACTTTTTTAGTTTCTGCGGTGACTGGGGGTTTTCAGAACATTTTTCATAATTTACTATTATGGTACTCTTCTTCAGCTCTAATCTGAGCCTGTGATTGTATTCTATTTGCTGCTATTGTCAATCCTCTTAAGTTTCCAATTCCAGGAATAGATGCATACAACAGAGCTTGTTTCAAAGTGTTTGTCAATGTTTTTCCTGCATTTTCAATCGGATCCATAATAGTTTTTGCTGTTTTACTTACTCCTTTCGCTGCCATAAACGCAATCCAGATAAATGCAATCGCAATGAAATCAAGTACAATGACTCCGAAAGCACCACCTATGGTCGATAAAGTTCATTTTTGTGCTTCTACTTCTTTTGCTGTTTGCGCGGCTGTTTGAGATTCTCCATACCATTTCATTTTGAGTCCACCCCAGTGAAATGTTGCAAGACTGACTTTTTCATTTGGATTTTTTCCAGGTTCCAGTGTTCTCACAATTTTATTTTCTGGATTTCCCATAATTTTGGCTACTTGACATGCTTTTCAAAATTTGAGTTTTTCAGCTGTACAAGTATCTCCACTCATATTTTCTTGTTTTGCATCAACTCCATTGAGTGCATTGATGAGAATCAACCCAAAAGACAGCACGAGTCCGACAATAGCTGGTAAAAATACGAGTCCAAGAAACTCTTGAATTGTAAAAGTCCCGTCTTTATCCGCCTTTCAGAGTAGATTTTTAAATACAAATCCAAAGGTAAAGAGCGGAGAAAAGATAGCATACGCCCAGAGTTTAAAAACTCGCATAAAGAGAACAAATATCATCGCTATCGTCAAAATCCCAAAAATCAAAAACATAATAAGCCCGATAAATCCTTTATGAATAATCGCAGCGGCCGTCTTGACTCCATTAATTCCAGTAGTATTGATTTGTTTTACTTTTTGGATTTTAAAAACCCCGTATGCATATATAGCAATATTCCCATAGATTCCTCCAGATTTTTGTGTAAATTCTTTTGGACTAATTTTTTTAGTTCCTTCTTCACCACTACAAGCTGTGGATTCTTCATCTGTCGTATCAGGATTTCAAAAAGCCACACATGTTGGGATTATACGACTTTCCCACCAAGAATCTTTATCGCTATTTTGTGAAATCGTCTCCATAGGGATAGAGAGCACCGACGCTGTCAGCACCGTAGAAAATGAGACCGCCCACTGGACAATCCACCAAGTAAACGGCACCATCAAGATACCGACTACGAGCCGTGGTAAGAGTTGACGCGCTCCATAGTTTTTACTATTAAACATCGTCATCACCGCGACGATGATGAGTGCAATCGCATAGATAAAGTAGATGATATTTGAAACGGTAATCCAGAGTTTGTAGAGATACTGTCGCAGTCCGAAAAGGTCACCACTCGTCCAGTCCGGAGAGAGAAGCCACCCAAGGAGTCCAATCGCCGGAGAGACGAGAGCCGTCACGATACCAGCCGCCCAGTTGAGCCCTGCGATGACTCGGTTTATGGTTTGTTGGTTTTCTTGTTCTGCGTCTTTAAGTTCTGTGTTTTTCTTTGCCTGTGCATTTGCAATGCCTCCAATTTCAATTTGGATACTGGTGTACTGCGGAGTATCTATATCTCATCGAGATGCCGGCACAGATACTGACAAATCCACAAAAAATGCCCCGAATCCAGCGAGAACCAGCAAAAATAAGAAAAAATATTTCCGAAAATGTTGTGTGATATTCATAAGAAAAATTTAATATACTTCTATTAAATCATATTTTCCTCTTTTTTGCAAATCTTTTTTCAAAAAAATGTAAAAATTCTGAAAAAACATTTGATTATTTCTATATATTATGTATAATATGCAAAATTAAACATTTTATTTTTTATGACAGAAACACCAGAAACCTACTACATCATCGCAAAAGAAGAAAGTGACGCGACTCTCTGAGAAACTGAAAGAAGCGATATCTATCAAGATAGATACGCGACTTGGAAATTTCTCCTCAAAGAAAAAGATAAATCAGCAATCGAAAAATCCCGAGAAAAAATACAAAACCTAAACGCTCACAAAGCAAATGAACTCGTCATCTGAACGGCTCAATATGTCAATGAGATTTATAGCGATTTTAGAGTGATTGAGGAGGAGTAGGAGGAGTGTTATTTTCTATAAATTTTCTCACTCTGTCATTTCAACCTTCCCAAACTGTCATTCTGGACTCCGAGGAGGTGAATTGATTTGAAAAATCAAGAGAAGCCACCCTGGGGTGTCCAGAATCTAATACAGTGTTAGGGAGGATTTTTTTAGAGATCCTGAAATAAATTCAGGATGACAAGTCTTGTTTTTTAGGTAAAAAAGACGATGTTTTTGGAACTTTTTATACCTTATCGGTGTACCCGACTAAATTTGCTTCACCGTCAGCATACCGACCCGTCTGCGCATAACTCTTGCTCGGCAAAGAAGAAAGTGTCGAGAAAAGCAACTGAGCGATTTCCATATCCGGATGCAAAATAATCGGAATATGATTCATATTTGCGAGCTCAAAAGTAATATTGAGATAGTGTCCTGGATTGATGAGTCCCGCAGTATTATGAACGATGAGACCGAGTCGCGCCAGCGAAGATTTTCCAGAGAGTTGGATGAGATATTTTTCTGAACCAAAAGTCTCCAAACTCGTCCCGAGCACCGTCGTACCTGGATGAAGTGTAAAAGTCTCCCCTTTTTGTAGGACGACTTCTTTGTATTTTGGGAGGATTTTGTTTATTGGATCGATAATCGGCGTATTGTGGTCTTCTGTCACGAGAAATTTATTTCCCAGCCGAATATCATAACTTGCTTGTTGTAGTCGGCTTTCCGAAAAATCCGTGATACGAATTTCGTCTGCCTCAATTGCTTTTTTGATGTCGATATCAGAGAGGAACATAAGTAGAAAAGTTAGAAGATAGATTTACTTTTGATTTGCAAGAAGAAAATCAGTTTGTCGGGGGTTTGGGGGTGAAAACGGAATTTTATTTATTGACTGGATTCCGTGTCAAGCACGGAATGACATATACTATTTTATGTGACCTTCTCGAAGTTGTCATTCCCCAGTCAAGCTGAGGACAGGCTTTGGGCTTGTCCCGGGGATCTAGTGCAGAATTTTCATCCAATGAAGATATTTTCACCCAGATTCCCGCCTTCGCGGGAATGACAAGTATTGTTTTTTAGGTAAAAAAGTTGAAGATCCTGAATCAAGTTCAAGATGGCATAATTTTCTGTCATCGCGAGCGGAGTAAATCACGCCTTTGGTGGGGGTGGCAATCTTGAAATCCATAGTCAGAGATTGCTTCGTTGTCACTCGCAATGACAAGTGCTATTTTTTACTCACACTTCTTCACTTCCCTTTTCTGTGGTAAGGCAATCGGTCATCGCATCATCGGTTTTCCTCCAAAATTTAAAAGTGTGTTTGCTGGATTATTTTCCGGATTTGAGATTTGATTACATCGAGATACAACTGGTTTTGGCCCGATGTTTTTTTGCGAAGAGGGAGTGAGGATTTTTTTAGTGGGCGATACTATTTTATCTTGCAAATTTTTTCCAAAACCAAAAGGAAAAAGTGGATTTGCTCATTTAAGTCGCATATTCATTTTTTGGTCTGCCGGCTCTGCTTCTATATCTGCTGGCAGTGTATTGAGAATCGGGATACGGTAAGTGCTGAGTTGGCGTCGCCAAGTAGGGATATAGGTTTTGATGTTTTCTCCGGGGCAGGTCGTATAGCCGACTTCTCCATGTCCGACAAGTCCATATGTGTAGATTTTTTGAAGTATACCACACGATTTTGAGAGGCATTTTTTCCAGCCAGCCACTCGATGTCGGAGCGTGATACCATATTTTTTCGCGACAAAAGAAATCATATCTTGAAGTGCATATTTTTGTTCGAGATTGAGTTCGACACTTTCATAGTCTCCAAGTACAGAAATTCCTACTGAGTTTTTATTATTGTAAAGAGCGTGCGCACCGACGACATAATCTCCACCAGCTCTTCCTTCGTAGATTTTTCCATTTTGTCCGATAATATAGTTGTAGCCGATATCTCACCATCATCGTGATACAGCGTGGTAGCGGTAGACTCCTCGGATCATTTCATCGTCAGAAAGCCCTTTAAATTTTTGAGTCGTGTGATGGATGACGATTTGGTTTTTTTGGCGAGTTTTTTCGATCGGCCAAAGCAGTCTGTGACCATTTTCAAAATATTTTATACTTTGTGTTTCAGTAGTTTTACCACCGGATTTTTTGACAAGATTTCGGCGTTTTCGATTGAGCCAGATTTTACTAATCTCTTTTTGCGTTTTATCTTTTGTGATATAGTCCATTTCTTTTTTCCAGTTTTTAGCTTGGTCAGGACTATCCGCATAGCGAAGCGTCTCATCTGCTCCCCAGCCAGCTCGCGACACGATAAAAGGATCAGCCTTTGCCGAAAAAGGTTCGAAGACATATTTTGTACCGACAGATTTTGTATTCATACTATACAAAATAATTTTGTCAGATTTCAAGGCGATATTTGAGTTTTCGATTTGGAAAGTAATCTTGTCAGAAGCTGGAAAAAAAGCCGGAAAAGTA
>JAGYHI010000049.1 GCA_018457335.1 Candidatus Altimarinota bacterium
GCGAGTTTATTTGACCCCAAGACTTTTGTTTCTTTTGGTCACAAAAGAAAAGGGATTGAAGGGTGAGATTTGTACAAAAAAGAAGAGGAAGATCCTGAAACAAGTTCAGGATGACATTTTTGTTTTCACTTTTCCAAGTTGTCATCTTCGAGCTTGATCTAGGGATCCAATACAGGATTTTTATCCAGATTCCCGCCTACGCGGGAATGACATATTTTCACTTTTGTCAAGAGAAACCTTTTTTAATTTTCCGTTCTTAATTACTTCAAATACGGGTCTTGCGAGGCGGAAAATCCGTCAGCCATAGATTTTATATTTCGAATATAGGTATTGATTTCTTTGTTTCCGTAGGTGTCAGCCTCGCTTGGAAAAAGGAAAACTGCACCAATGTAGAGGACTGCTAAAAGTATCAAAAAAGCAAAAATTCGTGTAATCATAGTGAAAAATTAGAAAATATCGGAAAGATTCTTTCCGGATTTAAAAACATCTTCAATTTCTTTAATGTCCTGGTCTCAAAGGGTTTTTTTCGGATTTTCTACCATAGCGTCGACGAGGTCTTTTGCGGTTTTTGAATCGATGACATCTTGGATTGGTTTATTCACTTCTGCATATAAAACTGAGTGCACTTTACACTTGTGACAAGTGATATCGACTCGCATTTTTTCTCATTTTATACTCTCTACACTGATATTTTTTGGTTTTGGCGTCGCAGTACAATCTGGGCACCGAAAATCTTTTTGCAAGGATTCTAAAATCCCTTGTAAAGCTAATATCTGCATATTTTTATTTTTTTAAGAAGATTTAATAAGGTTTTCGATACGGCGAATAGTCTCGTCTTTTCCGAGGATGAGTGCCATTTCAAAGGCTCCTGGCGAAAATTGCTCACCCGAGAGGGCAACTCGCATCGGCCAGAGGACTTGTCCATTTTTCTTATCAGCGGCTTTTATTGTCCCGAGGATAAGGTTTTTAAAGGTTTCTTCATTGTCAAAATCTGCATCTTTAAGGTACGGTAAAATCATCTGAAGCGAAGCCTTTGCATCGCCTTCGGTCTCGATTTTCATTTTTGAATTGACGAGAAGATCATTTCGGATTTTTGCATCTTCATAAAAGAAAGTTGTCAGCTCGATGTATTCATTTAGGCGTTTCATTCGAGTTTTGAGTTCACCGAGGATTTTTTTATTGTAGGCTTCATCTTTTTGAGAAAATACTTCTTCAAAAAATGTACTTTCATAGGTTTTTAAAAATTCAACCAATCGATCATAAAGCGCGTCTGTATCCATATTTTTGATATATTCACCATTCATCCAATCGAGTTTGACCGTATCAAAAACGGCACCAGACTTGTGAACATCAGTGATTTCAAATTTTTCTATCATTTCATCCATACTCATGATTTCTCGGTCTTGTTTTGGATGCCAACCAAGGAGCGCAAGAAAATTGAGAAGTGCTTCTTTGAGGTATCCTTTTTCGAGGTACTGAACCACCGAGACATCACCCGTCCGCTTTGAGAGTTTTTTTCCATCAGTACCCAGAATATTTGGTAAATGTGCATATTCTGGAAGATCGATGCCGAGAGCACGAGCCGTCAAGACTTGCTTTGGTATCGAGCTAATCCACTCTTCTCCTCGAAATGCATGAGTAATTTTCATTGCATGATCATCAATCACAATGGCTCCATGATAGGTCGGAAATCCATCAGATTTGAGCAAGACTTGGTCGTCAACTTCACTGGTTTTAAATTCTATTTTTCCTCGCACTAAATCATTGAAAATAATAGTTTCAGCCTCTGGAACCTTGAGTCGGATGGTGTACTTTTCACCGGCATCGATGCGATTTTTTGCTTCGTCATAGGGAATATGTCGACAGCACTTGTCGTATCGTGGTGGAAGCTTGAGTTCCATTTGCTCTTTTTTAAGGTTTTCGAGGCGCTCCGACGTACAAAAACAATAGTACGCACTTCCCTCTTCACAGAGTTTGTGGAGCTTTTCTTGATAGATATCGAGTCGCTCAGACTGGATATACGGACCATAACCACCGTCTTTATGTGGTCCCTCATCTGGCATCAAATCAAGTTCGCGATGCACTTCGAGAATACCCTCGATAGCGTCATCAACCAAGCGAGTCCGATCAGTATCTTCAATTCGAAGGATATATTCTCATTTATTTTTTTTCGCCCAAAGGTAGCAATATAAAAAAGTACGAAGCCCACCAATATGGACATATCCCGTCGGCGACGGAGCAAATCGAGTACGAACAGTCATAATTATTTCTGATAAAATATAAAATCCCTATCAGTATACGAAAAAACGAAAAAAGGCAAGAGTTTTTTATGAAAAAATTTTTACTTTTTTGCATTTTGATTGGATTTTATTTGGGTACAAGATGTGTTCAAGAAAAATTTCTATCTCTCCACCCTCCAATCAATCTCACTTTTTCCATTTTCTTTCAAAATCCTATTTGCCTCCACAAAACAATTGCTTCACAAAAAGCCTCTGTAAGCCGAAAATGGAGATGGATGTGTCGTTTTTAAGACAAAGTGTTTTGAAGTGTCTATAAGTTTTTCTTTGCTTTGTGCGAAAGCCCCCCAGAGCAAAAATACCACTCATTCTTTTTCTTTTGAAATCGTCTCGATGACTTTGTCGGTGAAAGTTTCCCATCAAATTTTGCTATGACTTGCGGGTTTGGATTTTTCTACGGTCAAAATAGCATTGAGCAAAAAGACTCCCTGCTCCGTCCAAGGCGTCAAATCTCAGATTTTAGCCGGAGAAATCCCCAAAGAATTATGAAGTTCTTTGTAGATATTTTGCAGACTTGGTGGCAGTTTTACATCTTCTGAGACCGAAAAACAAAATCCTTGTGCCTGCCCCGGTCAGTGATAGGGGTCTTGCCCGAGAATCACCACTTTCAAATCATCAAAAGGCGTTTTTTCAAAAGCCTTAAAAATATTTTTTGGATTTGGGTAGATGGTTTTTCAAGACTCTATTTCTTGCACGAGAAATTTTTTAATCTCTTTCATATAATCTTTTTCAAACTCGTCTTTTAAGACGGCGAGCCAAGAATGTGGAAGTTTTGGTTGCATAGGTTTTTAAACAATATCACCCACACAATATATTGATTTTTGAGAAAAATACAATTTTATTAGAAAAATTTTGAAGTGTCTTTGCAAGTAAAATACACTTGACAAAATACAATTTATATGATATAATGTCATCGTCTTAATCGATATTTTATCTATTTAATTTTATTAATTAGTATAATCTATCTTTTAAGAATAGGTTATACTGCACTACTGGGAGGTAGTTATGAAAGACAATACATTCGTGAAAAATTACATTGCTTACATAGTGATACCACTTCTATCATTAGGATTATCGTTATATTATACAAATAATCATCAAAGCAATATAGCATCAAATCTAATAATGATATCTCTATTTATTCTTATCTGTACTACAAAAGTAGAAATAAAACTGGATACGGAAACCTCGAAATTATCATCTTGTATGATAAGATTCCTAGGTGCACTCACACTGTTAGTGTTGATAAGTTGTGTAATGACAGTTTTCATATCAATGATACTGTTGGTGCCAAAATTTGTTTTTTTGAGCATTGCAATACTCTACTTATATAGCGGTATAATTCGTTATATCCAGGACAAGTATAGCCTAGAACCCCAGTAAGAAATTTCAAAATTTCTTACACAAAGACAGTAAAATATTTTACTGTCTTTTATTTTTCCACTTTTCGCACATAAATAAAACCCTTTTTTCGAGCCGGAAACTCTTTTCACATTCGTGGGAGCATTTCATATTCGATTTTTGTCTGGATTTTTCCAGCCTTTTCGAGAGCGAAAATTCTGTGATAAAAAAATTCTTCTCTATCAATGCCTTTTTCATAATTTTTGAGCAAGAAATTGCCCGCAATTCTAAAAAGTTGTTGCCATTTTTTCGTGATAAAATTCTCGATAATCTCATCATCAAAAGTATTTATTTCTCGCGTTTTCACTTCGCCATCTTCTAAAATCCTTAGAAGTGATTTTTTCGGGATTTCTCGAAAGATTTTTTTAAATTTTTCTTGCTCTTCGCTTTTTAAAATTTTTCCTTTGCCGAGAAAATTTTTCATCTGTGCTTGATTATGAGCGCCAAGGCGATTTTCACTTGCATTAAAAAATACTTTGACATCCTCGCGACGACAAAATGACAAAAAATATCACAAGAAAAGATAGTCCCCCGCCTGCTCATCTAGATACATATAAATTTCGTCTTTTTTCTTGATTTTTTTGACTTTTCGCTCGAATTTTTTGTATCGCTTATACTCCCAATTATCCGGCAGCTCCATTGCAAGCGGACTTGTTTTAGAAATGCAGTGCGCTTTTTCAAAATTTTTATGGACATTTTTCAGTTTCCAAGTATTTCTGCGTTTTTTGTACTTATTTTTGAGAAATCCAGCAATCGGCCCAAAACTCAAATCATCGTGAAAATACAAGGCTTTCTCGTGAATTTTTTCTTTTTTCAAAAGCATTTTAAAAACTCAATAAGCCGACGGTGATGTGAAAATGTGGTGTTTCATAGGTTAAAAAATTAAAAAATTATTTTTGTAAATTTCCACCCCATTCGATGACAGAAAAGCCTTTTCTCCTAAATGGTTTGAGCTCTTGCTCTTCTATTTCAATTTCTTCATTTAGTCCTTTATAATCTATAAAAACTCGCTGTATCGAATCTGGTTTTGGAATTATCGTAATTGGCGCAGAAAAATTCATATCTTCATTTGTATAAAATCGCACAAAATAATATGGTTTTTCGAGCATCTTATCGAGCCAAAACTCTTTGAAATATGCAATTTCTTTTTGATTTAATCCAAGAATTTGCAATTTTTCACCTAAAAATAAGTCCATATTTTCTTTTTTTACGATAAATCCATCTTCTTTTTTCTTCAAAAAAAGTCAATCTTCCCAGAATAAATACGGATAATTTTTGCCTTCAAATTCGATGTTTCCGTTTGGTTTTACCATGACTTCCCATTTATTTTTGTATGTCGGAATTGAGATCAAATTTCGCTTTTTCCAGTCAAGCGTCACAGAAATTTTTTGCTTTTTCTCTGGATAAAGATAAATCACCGGCTTGGCTCCGCAAGACAATCCAAACCGCATCACGGTTTGTGATTTTACAAACGCTACTCTTCTCCCGAAAGGATCGTCCCAGAAAAATATTGGCAATTCCTTTATAAAATCCTCATAATCCATCCACTTTTTTTTACCCTTTTCATCGTATCCATCATCTCAAAACATTGACATCGCCGCAATGTGTGCCTTATGTAGTTTCTGCAAAAAAGGATGATTTTTGTCAGCAAATCCATAGACTTTTTCACCGCTTCCAGTCTCTCAGATAACTTTTAGATCTTCATTTTTATAGGTCAAAATTTCATCTTTTTTCTTGTCTCCATCTAAAACCGAAACGATGAATTTTCCCTGAAAATCGAGAGCATATTTTCTTACGCCGCAGCCATTATTTTCTTCGCTGTGGTACCATTGTATTTCTTTTTTATACTCCGGTATTTTTATATCAAGATAGGTTATTTTTTCTTCATATCCTTCCTTGGATTTTTTCATTTTTTCTTTCTCAAAAGGGAGATCGAGCGAGTAAATTGCCGTGGTGCCATCGGGCATTTTTTTATAGATTCCTTTGTTTGAAAATATGCTTATTTTTAATTTTTCTTTATTATATTTTTCTTTTATTTTTTTCT
>JAGYHI010000050.1 GCA_018457335.1 Candidatus Altimarinota bacterium
CTCTTTTTTTTATTTACTACAAAAAATTTATTTCTTTGTGTGCCTATAGTAGAGAATAGCTACAAATCTTCCTCCTGAAAGGGGGAAGTACCCGAAGAGGGATGGGGGTGTTTTACTGTTTTTTTAAGAGGATAACAATTCTAATTATTCTAAAAATCATAACTCACCGCATAAAACAAGTCATCTCGTTTGCCTTGTATGGTTTGGATTGTTTGATTTTTGTAGTGGGATTGTGTTTGGGTATCAAATGTGATTTTGTTTATGCTTCGTTGTTTTTTCTCTATATGTTTCACAAAAATATCTTTCATATCGTCCAATTGTAATCACAGGTATTTTATACAACTTTCTTTAATTGTCCATAATCGATAAAAGTTTTCCCAATTTTTCCCTCAAAAAAGCTGATATTCTTGCATTGAGTGGTACTGAAAAACAGATGTATCTCGGATTTTTCATTTTTCAATATCGACTCAAATTTTCTCCTCTGCAATTCCAATAAACATCATATTTTTGGTATAAGAAAAAGAACGATAGGTATTTCCTTGTTGAAAATTATCTGCAAATAGGATTCCTGTCTGCTCGTAGACAAGTTTTCTTGCCTGAATCTGCTGGGGACTATATTTTTCAAAAAAATATTTGGGAAATATATCGTTTGTTCATCATTTTTGTGCTTCGGAAAAATGCTGTATAAAAAGTTGTATCATAGTTTGATTGTATGAAAAAAAGGAGAAAATTCAAATGGATTTTTAAACACCCCTCTCTGTATCTCTCCCCTTTCTGGAGAGAGAAAGCAAAAGTAGCTTTTAATTCATACTTTTTCCTAATGAATACCTAAAAGGGCACGAGAGGGAGAAGTACCCGAAGGGGATGGGGGGGAGAGATTTCAAATAATTCTCTATTATTTTTTGCTTTCGAACCTAAAAAAGTTATAATATAGAGAGAAACTTATATTTTTTAGAAAAATATTTTTATGTCAAGACAGAAATCACAAAGAGAACTGGAACAAATGCAAAAAAATTTGGAGTATCATAATGGTGAACTTCGTGTTTTTATTGCGGATGTGGTGGGACCAAATGCGCAGGAAAGAGAAAATCTTAAGGACCGTATGGTGGAGTTGGAAAATCTCGTGAATACCTATGGTGGAGTGGTAATTTTGGAACATATTCAGAAAAAATCGCATCCTGATTATGATACCTATATTGGAGGTGGAAAATTGGAAGATATTATGCATGAAATGGAATTGAAAAATGCAAATATTTTGATTATTGGGAATATTTTAAAACCTGCTCAGATTTATAAAATCAACGAAAAACTTCGTGCAATTGGAGCAAAAGCTTGGGATAGAGTTGATTTGATTTTGAAAATTTTTGAACGACATGCAAAAAGTAAGGAGGCAAAACTGCAAATCGAACTTGCTGCAATTTGACACATGGGACCTCGTATTTTTGACATGGGAATGGAATTAGGAAAACAATGAGGAAAATGAAAATGAGAAACCAACACCGAAATTATGAAGCGACACTTGCAAAGACGAGAAATTGCGATAAAAAAAGATCTCGAGCATTATGCAAAAGTTCGAGCACAACATAGACAATCAAGAAGTAGAAAATGACTTTTAACCGTTGGAGTAGTTGGATACACCAATGCGGGAAAATCCACTTTGACAAATACTTTGACCAACAAAGGAGTACTGGCTGAAGACAAACTTTTTGCAACTCTTGGAACAAGTGTCTGAAAAATGTGGTTATCAGGAAGCGAAATGGACAATTATCGTGGACAAGAAGTTTTGATAAATGACACCATCGGATTTATTAGAAATCTTCCTCCTGAACTTATTGAAGCTTTTACTTCTACTTTGGAAGATTCTATTGAAGCGGATATTTTGCTTCATGTTGTAGATGCATCGGATCCGAAAATTGAGGAAAAAATACAAGTAGTCGACAATATTTTACAAAAAATATGAGCTACTCAGAAGAAACTCTATATTTTTAACAAAATCGATGGGATTCGTGGAAAAACTGTGGAAATATTGTGAGAAAATGAAGAATCTATTACTCTCGATTATCAAGAATATTTACAGCAAACTTTTTCCCATCTTCACCCCATTTTCGTTTCAGCTTTTGAAAAAATAGGATTAGAAGAGTTGAAAGAAATTATTAGGGAGGAGTTGGGGAGGTTGTAAATAAGCTCTTTTTCTAAAAGATTTCTTCCTTAATTAGACCTCACTCTGTATCTCTCTCCTTCAGGAGAGAGATAGCGAAAATAGGGCTTGTCATTCTGATGAAAATCAGAATCATTAAAAGGATTATCGATTTATGATTCCGTGTCGTAGCACGGAATGACACTCCTTACTTTTGCTACCTCCTCTCCTCTCGTACCCTTTGGATATCAGGAACTATTTTTTGTCTTACTTCCTCTCGCTCCATTTAGGATTAGGTAAGGTATGACTATAGAACCAAAATCTCGCTATTCCTTTCTCCCATGGGGGGAAAGGTTAGGATAGGGGGCTTTTTACACTATCATCTAAACTTTTTATTTATGGAAAAATATTATTTTATCGTTTCGATTTTATTTTTTATTGGTCTAATTTTTTGGGCTGTTGCGATTATTCATAAATATTCTCGTAGAAAAAAGCTTTCTGCTGAGCTGAAAAAAACATTTTTAAAGCATTTTTGAGCGATTCAACAGAAAAAAAATAACCCAAAAGAGCAAATTATAAATTATGATAAGTTGTATCATAAAGTGTTGCAAGGCTATGGATATCAAGGGAGTTTTGGGGAAATTCTCAAAACAGAACCAAATGAGATTGGAAATATTCAGAGGGTTTGGAATTTGCACAAACTCAGGAATAAGCTCGTTCACGAATTTGATTTGATGAGTGTTGCGGTTTTGAAAAAGAAAGTTTGAGAATATGAAAAAGAATTGAGATTTTTGATGAAATAAAAAAATATAGAAAAAAACTCTAAAAATATTATTTTTAGAGTTTTTTATAAAAATTAATATAATTCTGCATAAACTGATTCAAGACCTGTACCATAATTTTTATCTGCAGGTTCTTGTCAAACTACTTTAGCTAATTCCTCATAGTCATTTTGAGCAGCAGCTGCTTTAGTTAATCTTGTATTTGCCTTTTTATCTGTTTCTAGATTAGTAACAATGAGATAACTACTATCTGGTGTATCATTCTTCATTAATCTTTTATATCCTAATACTCCTCCTGTCTGACAAGGTTCTGAAATATTTCCAGCTTGAGGATCAACAGGGGCTGTTCCTTTACCAAACAAGTCTCTTAAATCACTATTTGAATCTGCAATTTTTCCGTTTGCACCACTTAAACAAGTATTTCAATTTTCTCCTTCTGGAAATTTTCATTCATCACTATAATATGTTTCAAGTACTGCTCTTGTTGATGCAACATTTTGAATTCTACCAGTATCTCTCGCTCTTGCTTGAGCTCCAGTTAATTGTGGAACAAGTGTAACTGCAAGTACACCGATAATTGCAATAACAATCATAAGCTCAATCAGAGTGAACCCTTTTTTGTTATAGTTCATATAATATATGTTATGTAATATAATATTGTGATAAAAGTATACTCTTTTTTCCCTTTTTTGTCAACAAAATATATTTTTTTCGATTGACAGAAATTGAGTTTCGTATTTTTATATATTTTTTAAATTTCCTTTAAAATAGATTAAAACACAAGAAAAATGGTTAACATAACATATATTATATGAACCATTGAATAAAAAACCTAAAAGGTTTTACACTTATCGAGTTGATGATTGTAATTGCAATTATTGGGATTTTAGCTGTGACGTTGGTACCACAACTTACAGGTGCACAAGGAAAAGCAAGAGATACTGGTAGAATATCTTCATTAAAAAATGCATCAACAGCTCTAGTACAATATCAAAATGATTACTCTGTTTTTCCTTTATCATCAGAACTTTCTTCTGATGCAGGATGTTTGAGTGTAGACAAATGAGCATTTAAAGATGGTACTACACCATGAACACCTTGAAATAAAATGGGAGAATATCTTACATCTAGTAAAGCTCCACTGGACCCTATTGGAACTAATACAGTAAAAGAATGTGGTATAAAAGGATCTTATGGTTATTTTGCTCTTGAAAAATCTAATAATCCTCAAATGGGATTTATACTTACCGCAGATGTTGAAACTACTGGTCAAGTGAATTATGATGCATCTCAGAATTTTCCAAATACTGACAATAGTACTAGTGTAGATGTTGAAAAAGTTCAAGAACATATCGGAAAAGATAAAGCAAATAATAAAGCTGGAAATACAGAAGAATGAGTATATGTACTAGCATATTAATTAAAACCACCTCTAAAAATAAAATTTTTAGAGGTGGTTTTTTTAAAACATTTAAAATCTAATATCCCTACCCTCAAAAACCTATTTTTTTCACTCAAAAATTTCTTTCAGTTTTATAAATTTTTATTTCTTCTAATATCATTTTTGTAGAGATTTTATTTTTTGAAAGTGGTTTGTATTTTGTAATAATGTCAATCGCAAGTTTTTGATTCAATCTACGAATAAGCTCTTTGATATCAGCACCAACAAACTGTTCTGTTTCTTCAACCAGTGCATCGATATCGATATTTTTTTCATACAATGTTTCTCATTTTTTAGACACAGATTTTTGAATATACAGCTTAAAAATAGCTTTTCTCCCTTGTTCATCAGGATGTCCAACATAGATTTTTCTATCAAACCTTCCCGCACGAAGCAACGCATCATCGATGATGTCGATATTATTCGTTGCTCAGATAAAAAATATTCCATCTAAGTCAGAAAAACCATCAAGTTTTTGTAAAAATGTGTTGAGAATGTTGATAGAATATTCACTTGCAATCGTTCTATTCATTCCAATAGAGTCTATTTCATCAATAAAAACGATAGACGGACTTTGCAATTCATCGAGCTTCTTTTCAAAATGTTCTATTCATTTTCTTCCTAAAAAATCTTTTGCAGTGAACATATAAAACAATAAATCCGTTTCATTTGCAATCACTTTTGCAGCAAGAGTTTTTCCCGTTCCTGGAGGACCATAGAGCATAATTCACTTTGAAAGCGGAACTCACAAATTTTCAAATTCTTGTCTGTGTTCGATTTGAATAATCAGTTTTTGAATTTCTTCTTTGAGATGTTCTTGCCCTCAAATATCAGACAAATACAGTTTTTGTTTATCAGGAATAATCCCTCTATCTCCCGCATTTTCCTCTTTATATTTATCTATATGATACAAAAGTCCCTTAAAAGTCCTTACAGGATCCACAATCGGTGCATCTTTCATATTCAAAGTTCCCACAGAATAATCATTCATCAGTCTACGAATAATTTCCTTGATATCCGCACCAGTAAAATGATGTGTCAATTTTGCAAGATATTCTAAATCGATATATTTTTCATCATAAATATGAAAAGAAACCGGTTCTTGAGCCTTTTGAAGATACAGTTTCCAAAGTTGTTCTCTCGATTTTTGATCAGGTTTATCGATAAATAACTTCATATCAAATCTTCCAGCTCTACGAATCGCACTATCAACCTGTTCCAGATTATTTGTAGCACCAACAAACAATACATGTTGCAAAGTTTTCATTCCATCAAAATACTCCAAAAAAGTGGTG
>JAGYHI010000051.1 GCA_018457335.1 Candidatus Altimarinota bacterium
GTCCGTCTTTTTCATTTGACTCATCAAGAGAGACAGCGTATTTTTTGATTGAGAGATCTGCTTTCATGATTTTGAAAATTGCAGGGTCTTCATTGTTTCCATCTTGGTCACAGTTTTTATCATTTGTAGTATCACCAGTTGTTGAGGTTTTTCCACCATTTTCTGTGTTGGCGCTTGGTTTTTTACCGTCTTTGAGACAAGATTTTGCTTTGTCTTCATTTGGGTTGTAGACGATAGCGTTGTTTTGTACGGTTGTCTCTGTTGTTTCTTGTACTTTTACTGGGATTTTAATAGTTGGGAAATATGTATCTTTCGCTACTTTTTTATCAGTCGTACAAGTGACTTGTTGTCCAGAAGTCGTACAATTCCACTCAGAAGCTGAGATAGTACCACTCAGTTTGACGGCTTTTGGAAGCGTGTCATACACAGTAGTCGTCCCACGAGTTTGCTCTTTACCGATATTTTTGACTTTGATTACATAGTTAAATGTATCTCCGATACCTTTAAGTGGTGCAGATGATGCTGTTTGAGCATCGTCATTTTCGATGTATTTTTTGATTGAGAGATCTACAGGAGTCGGATTGAGTTTACAAGTTTTTGGATTACAAGTTCCTTTTCCTTTGTAGTCTGGGTGGTTTGGATCACATTCTTCAGAGATTTTCGTAGTTCCCTTTCCATTTGGATTGTTTTTACTTGGTTTTTGGATTTTTCCGTCACCACAGTAGGTTTTTTCAGGTTTTTTTGTACATGTACTATTACAGTATCCTGGTTTTCCATTGTTTTTTCCGTCGTCACAGGTTTCGCCATCATTTGAATCTGTCACTCCATCACCACACCATCGGACGGTGTAACCAAAACATTCGTATCCTTCCTCACTATTTCGAGAGAAATATTCATTTACATCTATATCTCGAGATACTGGCGTTGAAGATCCTGGACTGTAAAACATTTTCATGTTTACACGTTGACTATTAGGAGATCCTGAATTTACAGATTGAAATCGTTTAATATTAAATACATCTTGTCAGATAATTTTACCCCGATCACTAGGAGTAAGATTATCAAAATTAACTTTATGTGCTTTGTTTGGCCAAAAAACCATAACTTCTTTTACATTTTTTGGAAGATAAGTGGAATACATATTCCAATCATCAGTAGATTGAAATACTCCAGGTTTTGCATATTGAAGAATTCTTGAAGATGTTCGAATTGCATACGACCTTGTATCTCATTGATGATGGATAAGTTTATCATAATAAGCCCGAATATAAGGGGAATCTTTTGTAATATAATTATCATCAATTTCATATACTGGAACACCTCCATCATAACATACGCTTTCTGTATATGGTTTATCAATTGAAACTAGATTCTTTTGCCAAGTAAAGGCAGAAGTTGGTTGTACTCATGAAATGAAACATCACAACATAAGAAGTGGAAGAATTATTTTTTTCATATAAATAATTGTTAGAAAAATAAGTTTGATCTATTATTGAAGACCTTGTCATTGAGCATTGTTTGTGCCTGTGCCATTGCTTTTCATGGTATTTTTTTGAGTAGTTTGCTTATCACCATTATTAGTAACATGAGACATGCATCCAGAACAAAGAACGCATGAAGAGATAAGTACTCAAAGTAATATTTTTTTTATCATATATATTAAAATTAAGAAATATTTTTATAAAACCAAACTATCTTAATCCAACTCATTTGCTTTCATTTTTACCTTGACTATCATTACTTTTACCTCCACCAGAAAATGAACCATCATTACCTCATCCAGAAAAATCACCTCTTCCACGAGAGTTATTATCATTACTACTACTTTCTTCTCGTGTATAAGTAGACTCATCTATCTGGAGCTTATTAAAGTCGATTTCTACGATTTTACCATCTACCATAGGTACGATATGAGTATCAAGTCCTCGTGCGTCTTTTACATAGTAGAATTTTACTTGGCTAAGATCTACACCATCGAGTTGTCCACGATCTTTGAAGAATTGTAAAAGTTTATCCTGATCATGAGTGATTTCAACTCTTGCAAATTCACCACCTTGAGCAAGGAGTGGAATCGAAGTTGTAAGTACATCCATAGTGTCAAGTTTTCCTTTTCCACCTACATGGAGACTTCGTACCGGGTCGATAGAGATTCCATTGAAAAATATTTCTCCATTTTTCTCACTATCACCAAAGAGCGCTGAATATTGTTGAGCTTCTGCTTCAAGCGAAACACGAACTTCTCTTTGAAGTGTTTCTTCAAAGGCAGCTTGACGTCATGTTTTTTGTTCAAACGCATAAATCTCTGTACCAGCTTGTTTTATTTGAGCTGCTTGATTTGAGATTCGCAAGTTGATAGCAGCATAGTCGACAGCCGCTTCTTTTTCTTCTGGTGAAAGATTTCCACTCAGATATGCACTTGAAGTTGTTTGTCCGAGTTTTTTAGTCAATCTTTGAAGCGCTGCAAATCTATCCTCTGTATTACCTGGTGTCATAACGATACCAGCATCTGCATCTCGTCGAGTAGATGGTTTTGGCAGAAAATCAGAGAGATTATTTGGCATTGCAGCAAATCGCGGATCTGTGATTCGTATATCATTACGCGATCGAAACATATTTGTTGGATCGTCTACAAAGCTGTATATTTTAGTCGTAGTTGTTCGTCCTTCCGTAGTACTAAATGGTTTATTGATATCATGTGGAGTGAGTCCTTCTGGCGCATCCTTTCAACCTCTATCAATTTTTAGTCTGTTTATGAAATCCATACGAGTACTGTAATAGTTTTGTTCCATTCGTTGTTCCCAATTTCACATTCCAAGATCACGTAATAATGCTTGTAATTTTTCAGGATTTTTAGATTTGTCCTCATCTAAGAACCAAGTATTCTCTTCTCCAACATTTCCATTTTCATTAAAGTCACAGAGAAGTTTTAATTTTTCTGCTTTTGACATTGATCGAACTTTAGATTGAGTTTCTATGATCGATTTTGTAAGGGCATATATTCCTGTAGCCTCAGTACCATCAAATGCAATTCCATCTTTTTGATAACCAAACCGCTTAAGAAGATCAAATTCTTTAGAGTTGTTAAAGACAGTTACTTTTAAGAAAGTATCAGATTTTGACTCTATAAGTCGTTTATATGATTGATAGAACTCTTGAAATTCGGACATAGGAAGACTCGCAACTCTATCAGCATAAGATTTCATATTGATATCTCCATAGTATTCTGTACGATTAAGAGTTTCATTTCCAAAGTTTGCTGTCATTGATTCGCCAGTTCGTACCTCTTGCATTTTCTGACGCGTAGTTTGCGCTACTTTTGCATGTGCTCCTTGAAAGGCTTCTTGAGTTTGTTGTTTTTCACTTCCCCAAAGATTAGAGAACCAACTTTTCACAGAACCCCACCAACTTTTTTGTTCTGGAGTAGATGATTGTGAAGCATATTGTTGTTCACCTTGATTGAGCATAGCAGTATCATTTTTCGCTACTGCATTCATCATAGATTCTGTCCCGAGAGTAGAGGCTTGACTAAAAGGTAAATTTTCTGGTAGTCCGAGCGATGATTCAATGGTATTCATATCAACCATTGATTTTTCATTTTCTTTTACCTTATTTACTACTGATACATCAATAGTGTCTCATTTCATAAAGTCATCAATACTTAAATTCTGCATTGATGGAGCGGGTTTTAGTCAATCATTGACTTCGCTACTTGCTCTTGGTGCACCAGCATATTGATTAAAATATGCACGAGCAGAAGCAAGTGTTAGCTGATTTTTTTGTGTAAACATAAGTATTAAAAATTAAAAAGTAAAAACTCTTTTTACACGAGCTACATATAGCATATCATATTTTTTGAATAAATGCAAATAAAAATGATACTTTTTTTATTTCTATAATTTCTCCACTATTTTAATAGAAAAACAATATTTGTCAATACTTTTTGACATTTCTGTGAAATATTGTCAAAAAATATGTGAAAAAGTATACAAAAAAAGAGCTCGAAAGCTCTTTTTTATCGGGTTTTAGTCTACATAGATATATCCATCGATAGCAGGATCATTTCGTGAGATTTTTCGCCAAGTGATTTTATTGAGTCCGGCATAGTTCATATCTGAGATGATCATATAGCTACTGTGGACCTCTCGGACGATACCGACATGCCCGTATCGTGGATGATACCCATGTCCAGAAAATTGGATGATAGCACCGACTACTGGGATTCGCCCTGTTTTTTTCCCTTGGGCGCGAGCATTTCGCATCCATTGCTTAGCATTTCCACGCCAAGTGACGGTTTTATTTCGAGCGACATACCAAGTACAGTTTCCCCATGCCATACCTCGACCTTTTCCGGTGAATTTGATACGGTATGAGCTTTTGAGTCCTGTCGATGGATTAAAGGTGGCCACTCCACTTGTTTGTTCATTTGGTTTTACATATTGGCTTTTTACAGTTTTTGAGGTTTGTGATTTATAGGTTGTTTTTTGTGGAGTTTGTGGTTTTGGTGGCTCGTATGGTTTGACTCCTGGGAGGAGAATCTTTTGTCCGATTCGGATTTTTGTCGCATCTTTGATTCCATTTGCAGACATGATTTCTTGCATAGAAACTTTGTACACTTTTGCAATTTCAGAGAGCGTGTTTCCTTTTTTTATTGTGAAAATAATTCCTGATTTTGCTGGGATTTTGATTTTTTGTCCGACTGTCAGTGTATCTGTGAGTTTGATGTTATTTTGCCATAAAATAACATCCATATCGATTTTATACTTTTCAGCAATTTTATCGATACTATCATATTCTTTGACAGTATATACTTGTAATTTTGTGTCAGTCGGAGCTTTTGGTGCTGGCTCTTTTGCTTTTTCTTCTTTTGGAGCTACTGAGACATCTGCTTGGGCTGGTTTTTCAGCTGGTGTGCTCGCTGGTACAAATTCTGGATTTTCCTGAGTTTCATCATCGGATTTCATTTTTTCTGAAGCATCGAGTGAGACGAGTCCGCTTGCAGCAATGGTAGATTCTATATTTTCACCATTATCTTCTTCGACGAGGATGATAGATGACTCATCATAGTATCCTCGAGCCACAGAATCCACACCAATTGAAGTCAATGTTGGATAAAAAGGAGCCGTCACAAGCATGGTAAAAGTAATTAGTTTCGATTTTTGAAACAATGAAAAAGCCGACTCAAGAGGCAGATTATTTCTCATCGCTCTTGAAAGTCGTGCTTTATGGTTGAGTTGTTTACTCATTAAATTTTTTTAGGAATAAAAATGCCTTGCCTTTCCCTTAAAAATAAGAAAATGACATAATCTTAAAAAGAAAGATGATTTAGGCAATAGATTCTACAGTCAATACGCTTTGCATTGGTCGGAAACCTTGCGTTCGCATATATCGTTTTTTT
>JAGYHI010000052.1 GCA_018457335.1 Candidatus Altimarinota bacterium
TTGCTTTTTTCGTAAAAAGTGGTATACTCTTTGTAAGAGTTCGCAAGAACTCCAATATGATGTCCATATTGAAGGGATTAAAAACCCTCGATAAAAAAAGAAGACCCAGCTTGGTCTTCTTTTTTGTAGCCTATATTTTACTATAAATGTAGGCCCGAAAGTATATACACCAGTGAAACAGTATATATACCACATATATTATGATGTCCACCATAATAAAAAAGGGTTAAAAATTAAACCCTCGATACCTCGAAAGATATCGAGGCTAATTTAGTATATAAAAAAACTTTTAAAAATCAAAAAAGAAAAAACTACCGAATATACATCCCATCTCCAAAACTATAAAAAAGATAATCACCAGCGATGGCTTCTTTATAGCGGGCGAGGAGGTTTTCTCGTCCGATAAGACTCGAAATAAGCATGAGAAGTGATGACTCTGGAAGATGAAAATTACTGATAACTTCGTCGACAACTTGCCACTGGTAGCCCGGCACGATATAGGCTTTCGTCTGAAACTGGACAGTATTTTCAAAACAAACGACATCGCTTATCCATTTTGGGTCGGATTTTTTCGCGAGCATATCCCAGAAGTCTACCACTTCTTTTGAAAAATCTTTTTTCCAATCACTGTCGATTTTTGTCCACAAGGCTGGCAAGGATTCGAGGGTACGACAGACCGTCGTCCCGACCGCAAGCAGTGGATGTCAAAGTGATTTTTTCTCAAAAATCGTGACAAAAGTTTCTTTCGAAATTTGAGCGGTTTCACTGTGGATTTGGTAGTCGCGAATATCGTCCGTATCCACACTATGAAAGGTCCCCAGTCCGACATGAAGTGTGATTTTTTCTTTTTGGCAAGGGAGTTTTTCGAGGAGTGCATCCGTAAAATGCAGCGAGGCAGTCGGTGCTGCCACAGAGCCATTTTTCTCAGCAAATACCGTCTGATAATCTTCTTCTTTTTCTTTGCTATATTCGATATATGGCGGTAAAGGCAAACTTCCATAAGTCTCTAAAAAATCCTCTATTTCGCCACCAGAAATCTCTATTTTTCGCCCTGTGTCAGTATTGTCGACGATAGACAAAGTAAAGTCGCCAATAAAAAATTTGGTGCCGATTTTTAGTTTTTTCCCCGGTCGCACAAGTGCATCGAAATGATTTTGATCTGTCGACTGCAAGAAAAATATTTCGCCATCTACAAGGATTTTTTCTTCGCCACTAGCTGTCAGATATTTTGTATTTTTTAAATAGACGCGCGCTGGTAGGACTTTTGTGTCATTAAAAAAAATTGTATGCTCGCTTGTCAAAAGCGTATCAAGAGTCCAAAAAGTCGTGTCGAGCTTTTTTTCGCCAGTCTGTCGATCGATGACCATCAGTCGTCCATCGTGAGCCGGGTGTCGCGCCGTGTGAGCGATTTTTTCTTTTGGCAAATCAAAAGTGTAATCAGAAAGTTTATACATAAAAATGAGATTTAATTTTTAGTTTTGTATTACAAATAAGAAAATTTATAGTTTCCTTGCAAAAAAATGATTTTTGGATATTATAACGATATGTTTGATTTTACAAAATTTATTTCATTTTTGATATTTTTTCTTGGTCTTTTTTTAGCATCTTGTAGTCCAAATCTCGACCAGCAAAAAGAAGAAGAAATTGATTATTTGACTGGGGCGAGTCAGATGAGTTTTACTTCGTCACTGTCAAATAAAACCCATAAAACTAAAATAGAAGATGCTGAAAAAGTTCGCCTTGCAATCCAGCGTCAAAAACAAATTTCGACAATCCGGAAGGGTGATTATATGATTGTCAAAAATCAACCAAAAGAAGCGCTCGGCTATTATTTAGCTGCTCTCCAAAAAATTCCAGATGACATCGTACTCATCCGAAAAATTGCCCACAGTTATTTCTTGCTCAAAAATTGGGAGCAGTCCTACGAATATTTCATCCGCGTACCGACTTCTGAACTCTCCGACTCGATGCAAGATGAACTTTTTAAAAGTCTTTTTTATAACACAAAACTCAAAAATAAAAAACAAGAACTCAACAAATTTGAAACTTCACTTCCAAAAAAATCACTCTATTACACCGTCCTCCTCCCTTGTTTTTCTGGGATTTCCGCCTGCCAAAAAAGCATAAAATCCTACAAAGGAGACAATAAAAAACTCAATGCACTTAAAAGTATTTTACAAGATGCAAACTATGTCAGTCCGACAAATTCTTATCGGCAACTGCGTATCGCTGTAGGGCTCTACGAACAAGAAATGTACGGACTTGCATACACGCTGGCGAGTAGTCTTATCAAACAAAATCCCGACTATATAGAAGCGAAAAAAATCCAAGGATTTTCTCACTATGAACTCGGTCGCTATGAAGAAGCGAAAAAAATTCTCCTTTCTTATCTTGAAAACAATGCAGAAGACCTCGAAGTCATCATCCGACTCGGAGAGATTTGCACTTACCTCGAAGACTATGAAAATGCAATTTTGTATCTCAATAACGCTATCATCGCTGGGTATAAACCAAAAACTCTCCTCGAAAGACGACTCGCCTACAACTATGCAAAACTCGATGACATCGCCTCTATGGAAAAAGTAGTTTCTTATCTTTTGCAAGAAGAAGACGCGACCGAAGATGACTACTCAGTAGCTATTTCGCTGGCAATCAATAAAAAACAATACAATCGCGCTTACGCGTGGTCATATGAAGGCCTCAAAAGGTTTAGCGAATCGAAAATTCTTGTACCACTCTACCTTCAGGCTACACGACTCTCGAAACGCTCAGATGATGCACAAAAATACCTTGATACACTCTCAAAAGAAATTCGTGCCCTTCCTCTTGTCCGCCTTGAAGAGGCTATACTTCTCTACGAAAAAAAGGAAAGTGAAGAAGCCAAAAAAATATTTTCTTCCCTTGTTGACTTTGATGGTACCAGTGATTTCTGACTCGAATCCAAAGAATACCTCGATCAAATCGCCCTCGAAGAAATTGCCAATTCCTACAATAATTCTGGACAAACCGACACAAAAAATACCTACGATTTTGATCCAGATTTTTGGAAGTAAGGAGGAATATGTTTTCCTATCATCCCCCAATCGAGTTGAGGACAGGCTCTGAACTTAATTCAGGATCTTCCTCTTTTCATTTAAAGAACAGGATATGTCATTCCCGCGTAGGCGGGAATCTAGATGAAAATACTGCACTGGATCCCCAGGTCAAGCCCGAGGATGACAACTTAGAGGGTATTTAAAATAAAATATGTCATTTCGGACTTGATCCAGAATCCAACCAATAAGCAAAATCCTCTTCTTTTCCAAAACCCAAATTCTATTTTCTACCCCCTAACCCTTCTATCTCATGTTCAAAAAAGACTTCCCAATCTTTGAAAACAACAAAAATCTTGTTTTCCTTGATACTGCTGCCAGCAGCCAAAAACCAAAAAAAGTCATCGAAGATATGAAAAAATATCTCGAGACTTCGTATGCAAATATCCACCGAGGAGCCTATGATTTATCGATGGATTCTTCACTCCTCTACGACAAAACAAAGCAAAAAGTAGCGGAATTTCTCGGTGCCCAGAGCCACAGCGAGATTGTCTTTACTTACAATGCAACTTACGCGATTAATTTCATCGCACGCTCACTTGTAAAATCAAAAATCCTAAATACTGGTGATACGATTTTACTCTCAAAAGCCGATCATCACGCCAATATTGTGCCTTGGCAAATCATCGCTGACGAGTATGACATCAAACTCGACTGGGTCGAACTCCACGAAGATGGAACAATAAACTACGACTCTCTCGAAGAAAAACTCCCTGGAAAAAAACTTCTCGCCCTCACTGGTGCATCCAATGTCAGCGGGGAAATCAGTGATGTCACACGAGTCAAAAAAATGATCGACACCCTCGAAGAAAAACCACTTTTCCTCCTCGATGGAAGTCAGCGATTTCCACATCTTTTTACCGATGTAGTCGCAAGCGGAATTGATTTTTTTGTAGGGACTGGACACAAAGTGATGAGCGATACTGGAATCGGATTTTTTTACGGACGAAAAGATCTCCTACGAGCAATAGATCCAGCCCTTTGTGGTGGTGGTGCTATCAATAAAGTATCAGTAGAAGGATACTTGCCAGCCGGACTTCCTTTTCGACACGAGCCAGGGACACCACATATCGCTGGCGCAGTTTCACTCCTTTCTGCACTCGAATATATCGAGTCAATCGGTGGCTACGAAGTAATCGAAAAATACGAAGATGAACTCGTCGCCTACACCTTTGAAAAATGTAAAAATCTTCCAGAAGGAGCAAAACTCATCGGAGGAGATGAAAATACTCCGAGAATGGGAGTCTTTGCTTTTACTTTTGCAAATCACCATCCACACGATGTCGCCGAATACCTTGCTGACCAAAATATCTGTGTGCGATCTGGACATCACTGTGCCGAACCACTCCACAATACACTTGATATCGGAGCGAGCCTGCGAATGAGTCTCTACATCTACAATACAAAAGAAGACATCGATGCTTTTTTTGAGGCAATAGACACTTTCTTTAAAACTTTTTAATCAAGAAAAACATGAAATCCAACGAACTCATCGCCGCCTACTCAAAAAATCCAGCCAATAAATATAAAATGGAAAATCCGAGCATTGCTTATATCGAAGACAATCGAATCTGCTCGGATCAAGTCGAAGTATTTTTAAAAATCGAAAATAATACACTCACTGATTTTTCTTTTGAGGGGTACATGTCTATCGTCGCGACGGCTTGTGTCGCTATCACGGGAGAAATTTTAGTCGAAGAAAAAACTTCAATCGAGGATATTTTAAAACTCGACGAATCTTTTGTCCACAAAAATATCGGCACCGATATTTCACCTCGAAGACGATTCGCAGCGATGATTGGAGTTTTAGCCATCAAAAATGCTGTCCGCGCCTGGCAGGGTGATGACTATCGAGAGGATTTTAGTGATATAGAAGTCGCTTTATAGTCGGAAAATCTTTGCGATTTTCAAAACAAAAGGAAAGATGAGATTTGTGATTTTTTTACTCACACCCAAAAGCAAAATCCCTCAAAGAATACCAATCAAAAATCCAAAAATCGTATCTCCTGGGTAATGTATCGCTCCAAATACACGCGCGAGATTTGAGAGAAGCCCGATAAGAATCGAAACAAAGATCACAGTCGGTCGTCGCCAAAAAGCAAAAATCCCCACGAGTCCTGCTCCAAAAAAGAGTGCATGCCCAGACGGAAAAGAATTATCAAGCGGATGTGGAATAAGCGCTTTCACAGCTCAGATGACCTCCTGAGGACTCTCCCGCCACTGTGGTACCCCAAAGTTTAAAAGACTATAAATCCCAAACACCAGACA
>JAGYHI010000053.1 GCA_018457335.1 Candidatus Altimarinota bacterium
AAAACTTCTCATCGATGGAATGCCATCATCGGTCTTTTCTGCGACGACTTTTTCGCCGATTCTCGACCGTATCGATGCACCAGCACAGCAGTCAAAAGATGTTATTTTAAAGGTTTCTCGCCAAAAATACACAAAATCAAAATCCCTTGTGGAAAAGAAAATCTTTGACACCGTCAAAAAAATCCAAGAAGAAGAGATAAAATACAAAAAACATCAAGAAGAATACAAGAAAAAAATGAAAGAAAAACGCATGGAGGAGCACAAAAAACGACTCGAAGAAAATAAAAAGAAAAAATAAAAAAGGCGAAAGTTTTTGACTTGAAAAAATACAAAAAAATATATAATTGAGTTTAAACTTTATTTTTCAAATTTAAAAAATGCTAAAAATTACAACGATTTGATGAGGGAATGGGCAATCAAACCTGCTCGACGGAATTTCAACTTTTCTTGGCGATAAGGTCCAAGTCAGCGCTATTGTCTCTATGAGTGATGATGGTAGGACGACCGGAAGTCTTATGCGAGCCTTCGATGATGAACTTTGACTCCATTTACCACCTCCTGGTGATTTGCGACGCTGTCTTTTTTCACTTTCAAAATCAAAATATAAAGAATATTTTCGGCTTATTTTTGAAACTACATTTCTCACCGAAGAAAAAATTGAAAATTTCACAGTTTTAGATTTATTTCAGCAGATCCATAAAGAGCTTCTCTTTTTTGGAAAGGCTAGTGATTTTAAAGAAGAATTTGAAAATTTCGCAGAAGAAAAATGAGGTTTATATACCTATATTATAGAGGAGTTTTGAGCGAAGAAAGACTTCAAACTTCCACTTTCTTGCAAATTAAAAGACCATAAATTTGGAAATATTTTGATGGGGCTTTTGTATTACAATCTTGATAAAGACTATGACAAAATGCTCGATTTTATGCACGAACTCTTGCAGGTCGGCGGAAATATCATCCCTGTCACCACGAAAAAAGCCTTTATTCGTGCGGTTTTAGGAAATGGGGAAGTTATCGAGACACAAGACCGAATTTCAAATGTAGCAGAATACAGTTCTGGAATTGCAGATTTAGAGTTGATGGATTCTTCATTGGATGCAACACATCACTCAAAAGCTTGTGAGGCTATCCAAAATAGTGATTATATTTTGATAGGGCCGGGAGATTTATTTACTTCCACAATTTCCAATTTTATCATTTGAGGGATTCAAAATTGCATACAAAAGACAAATGCGAAAATTATCTATATCGGAAATAACACGAATAAATGAGGAGAAACTATGGGGCTTACAGCCCTCGATTTCCTCAATAAAATCGAGCATTTCGTGGGTCGACGGATTCATATGTTTATTGCGAATAATCGCAAACCAGAGCTTTCAGAAGAAGAAAAGAAAGAATTTCAAAACGATATTTCTGTCAAAGGAGGGGATTATATTTTTGTTTCAAACTGAGAAAAACTGGAACTTGCACGACGAAAAATAGAACTCATTGAAGCGGATTTACTCGGAGAATCAAGTTATTATAAACACAGTAAAAGAAAACTCATGAAAGTACTTGAAGATATATTTTTTGGGAAATAAAAATAAAAATATCTAAAATCCAGCCAATAAAAAAATTCTACTATTTTCCCCCTGTGAGGGGGGACTAAGGGGGGATTTTGGAAAAAACAATACTTGTCATCCTGAACTTGTTTCAGGATCTCTAAAAAGTATTCCATAATTTTGCATTAGATCCCCGGGCGCCCCAGGGCAGCCTCTCTTTCGTTTCACGAAATTCACCTCCTCAATCCCGAGGATGACAATTTGGAAGAGGTCACATAAAACAATACCTGTCATTCCGGACTCCGATCCGGAATCCAGCCGATAAATAAAATCCTCTTTTTTTAAAAAATCAATTTTCTTAAAATCCCCCTTTGCCCTTCGGGCATTTCCCTCTCACAGGGGAAAAGGGAATATCAACCCCCGACAAACTGATTTTCATTTTTAAGAAACTCTTTGAAATCAAAACCCCATTTTTTATAAACTATCTACTTTTTTATGTCTACAAAACTCCTCTCAGGACGTACTGCATCCGATTTTTTCCTTGAAGATCTCAAAACTGAAATTAATGCGAATAATTGCAATAAAAAACCAACATTGGCTGTGGTGCTTGTCGGAGACAATGAATCGAGCCAGTCATATATTCGTATGAAGCAAAAAAAGGCCGAATTTGTCGGTATTGAAAGTTTTGTAAAAAAATTTACCAGAGGAAATTAGTGAAGAAAATTTAGTAAAAGAAGTAAAAAATTTATCAGAAAATCCTGATATTCATGGGATTATTGTGCAGTTGCCACTTCCGGAGGGTATCAATGTCAGTAAAATTTTAGAAGTTATTGACCCAAAAAAAGATGTCGACGGTTTTACAAAAACACAAATTGCCAATTTATTTCTTGGTAAAAATGGGCTGACAAGTTGTACTCCAAAGGGAATTATGAATTTATTGGATTTTTATAAAATCGATGTAGCTGGAAAAGATGTGACCATTATTGGTCGATCAAATATCGTAGGAAAACCACTTTCACTCCTGATGATGAATGCTGGCGCGACGGTTTCGGTCTGCCATAGTAAGACAAAAGATATTTCAAGATATACAAAAAATGCAGATATCGTCGTGGTAGCTGTCGGAAAACCACATTTTCTTAAAAAAGAAATGGTGTCAGAAAATTCGATTATTATCGATGTAGGATCGACTTTTGTGGATGGGAAATTTTGCTGAGATGCGGATTTTGAAAATTTAAAAGATTTTGTCCAAGCAATCACGCCAGCTCCTGGCGGTGTTGGGCCGATGACCGTGACGACACTCCTTCAAAATACTTGGCAGGCATATATCGAAATTTGGGAAAATAAAAAGTAAAGGGAAGTCCTTTACTTTTTTTGTAATTTTTGACCTTTCAAAAGAAAACCAATATATGACATATAAAAATGATTGTCAATTGTAGGTTCTTTTCAAGACTCTCTTCCTTTTAAATCAGTTTCGATTTCTTCTAGAGTAATTCATTTTATACTTAGTGATTCATCCCTGTCTTCGGCATTTTGCCAACTTTTTTGAATTTCTCAAATTGTATTATCTGTATTAGCAATGAAAATAATTTCCGGATTTCGCCGCTCTTTTCAAAACACAAGTGCCACAGAAAGCATTCAAGACCCTTTTGATTCTGATATTTTATTTTTTATTTCATGAGTGAGTGCCTCTGAGATTCCCATAAAAATATTATGATTCTTTTCTTCTAAGATTCGTAAGGTTTTCTCATGAAATTCTTCTTGTTTCATTTTGACGGCAGAAAATCACAACTCCTCTTTGATTTCGTCATTTATTGCGGTATATAGATTTCCTCTTTCAAAGATGTCAGCTGGGACACCGCCGCTGGCTGATGAGACATACCTATGTGGATTTTGACTCAGTACCTTTTGATTATTTCTTTCTTGTGAAATAAAAACCAAGTTTCCATTTTTATCGGTCGAAGTCATACAAAGTGCAACTCCAAGTGAATTTGGCAAGAAAAATTCTCAGGCTGAATTTTTTGATCCAAGGATAGTATCGATTTCTCGGAGAGAAAATTCTTTTCCATTTTTATTTTTTATTTTGACAGCGTCAAGATTGATACATGTCGCAGCAAACGCAAAATAAGGAGTTTTGATGCATTCAAATTCTCTGTTATTTTCTCTCGAGAGTCCGAGCATCATTTCATTTTTAAGTTTTCTCTCTCCATTTCCTGCCTCGATGAGCTGAGATTCAAGTCTTTTTATGAGAGCCATCAAAAATTCATTATAATCAATTCCTAATCTCTCTAAATCTTTTTTTGCATTTTCAAATTTTTTCTCCAAAAAAATATAGGTTTTTCGCATTTCTTCAATTGGATTTTCTCAGATATTTTTCGGTTTTAGGTTTTTAAAGGCTTCTACATCGATATCAAATTTTTTGATAAATTCTTCTTGGTTTATACTATTTTTTGTTTCTATTTCTTTGATTGCTATCGGATATATATCGAGATCTTTATCAAATTTTTGAAGCACAGAAATACCACACAAATCTGAAATTTGAGCAATTTTTTCTGTTAAAGTATTTGTATCTTCTCGAAGCCGAAAAGTCATATTTATCAAGAAAAATAAAAGTAACCTAAATACTATATAACAAAAAATTATTTTGTCAAATAAAAAGTGGCTTTAAATTTTCTCTATTAGCATTTGAAAGCGGGTTTTTTGGAGTTCCAGAATAGAAATTCATTCAGGAATGATGTTTTTGTCTTGCAATTCACTCATTTTTTGAATTTCATCCTCGATTTCGCTTTTGTGATGAGAAAACCATTTTTGTATATCAAGTGAAAAATTTATAAAAATTTCCCTTAAAAAGGTTTTTTCGTGGAAAAGAATATTTTGAATGTCCTGATTTTCTTTATACTTTTCTTTACATTTTTCTTCAAATTCTTGCAATGCTTCAAAACATTGTTTCATTCCAGTATTTACATACTGCATACTTTTTTGAATGTCCAAAAGTTCTTGTGCATTGATTTTTGAGTCATTGATATCTCGTGAAATATCACTAAAAACACTCGAATAATATAACAAAAGATTTTCTTTTAAATAAAAGTACTCCTCATAGAAATCCGAAAGGGAATTTTGAAAAAAAGAAAAGCCCGACACATTTTTTATGTATGTCATTTTTTCTTTTGAATATTGTATTTCCTTTTTTGTATTTGCTAAAATATGTTTCATAAATTTTGTTAAAAAATTAATCACCCCAACCTCATCCGCCAGAACTTCCGCCTCAGCCGCCAAAACTACTACTGGAACTTGATGACCAATCACTTGAGCTTGATGACCAACTACTGCTGGAAGAAGAACTATTTGAAGATGAATACTGCGATCAATCCTGTGTCATTTTGTTAAGTGCATTTTGAATTACACACACATTACTTGTTGATGTTTCGCACCTCTGCAATTCTATTCAAGCATTAAGAGAAAAAAGACCGCATAAAAGAAATAAAATCCTGATAAAATTCAACTTTATATTTTTTTTAAAAGGAATAATAAATGTACAAAGAAGAAAAAAACCAGCAAGTAAATACCATTTAGCAAAATAATCAAATGCAAAAGCAAGTGAAGGAATGAGTGCTAAAAGGAAAGCACGAATAGTATCTAATAATGATGTGGTAATTACTACTACTTTTTTTCTAAAATTCAAGCATACATTCGCCAAAAGAGTCAGAAGAAAAAAAGTAAACAAATGAATCATAACTACTCAAAAACTTGCAAAGAATACAA
>JAGYHI010000054.1 GCA_018457335.1 Candidatus Altimarinota bacterium
GATATTTTTCAAGATATTTTTATTGGTATTTTGCAGTTTGAGTTAGAATGTGGGATTATTTTTGTATTTTTCAAAAAATCTTATTTAAACAAAAAAGTTTCATTTTCATAAAAATGAAACTTTAGAAGAGAAGGGAATCAATCTTTTTTTTGAATTGAATCAACAAATTGAGCTATTTCCAGATCATGAGCTTCTCCAGTAGGAAGAATATATACACTATCTGGAAAATCTATCTCATTTTTAAGAAGAGCCGTTAAACTTTCAAGAAAAGAGGCTTTGTCTTTCGCTTGAAATATCCACTTGGTATTATGTCCTTTAATAAAATTAGCAGCATATGAGCCAAGTGAGTTAGGATTTATAATAAGTTCTGTGTTATTCATATTTTTTCTCCGAAAAAGTGAAAAACAAAAAATGACAGACCCTTCACTAGCAAGAAGTTAGATCTACCATTTTTTGTATAAAGGTTTACTTACTTTTGCTAGTGGTAATACTATATTTAAATATTTTAATTTGTCAAGTATATATTAATTTCAATTTAGAAAAAATATAAAAAGCTTCAATTTTACAAAATATAAAATTGAAGCTAAAAAGGAGAGTCATTCATTTTAAGAATTAAATTTTTTTTCAAGAAAATCTATAAATTGAATAAGTTCTTTGTCATATTCCTTAGTTTTATTGGGAGTTTTTACTATGTTTTTTGGAAAACTTTCTTCTTTTTCAAAAAGCATCAGTATTCCATTTTTAAAAGTACTCATCTCCTCGGTCTGAAAAATCCATTTTATAGAATTATCATAAAAATATGTGGCTTGCATCATTCCGACACAGTTTTTTTGTATGACGAGTTGGTTTATTATGGTTGTCATAATATTTTCCTCCGAAAAACTGAAAAAACAAAAAATGATAGACCCTCCACTAGTAAGAAGTAGATCCACCATTTTGCTTTTATAAAGGTTTACTTACTTTTACTAGTAAAAACACTATAGTAAAAATAAATAAAATGTCAAGAAAATTATACTCGAATAGTTTTTATTTTTTCTCCAAATTTTTCGTTTTTCTTTGTGATATTTTTATTGTTTAAGAAAAATCCAGTAAACATCAAAATAAATCCAAAGAAATAAAACCAGTTATCCGTCGAAAGTGTGAAGGGAAGTGCTGAAGTAGGATTTTTTGCAATTTGTGTCAAATCAATATTTTCTGTTTTTGGAAGTGTGACAGTAGGCTCTTTATCTTCTATCAGTAAAGCAGAAATCAAAATCATCGCAACTCCAAAACCAAAAATCGTCCATTTCCAGATTTTTTTTCGGAAAAGTCCTGGATCAAAAATCGCTCGGATGAGCCCCACAGCAGGGAAGAAGTAGAGTGCATATTTGCATTCATCTGGGAGCCCCCACTCCATACGAGTCACAGGCCACCCGAAGAAAATAAAAGTAATCAAAACAAGAGCAAAAATTGCTCGATACAATCTGATTTTGAAGTCAGAAGGTTTTCACATAAGTTTTTGTGCAAGTCAAAGCATAATATTTTTTAAAATAAAAAATAATTGGTAAATTTGAATGGTTGGGGTAGTAGGATTCGAACCTACGCATAGCGGATTCAGAGTCCGCGGCCTTACCACTTGGCTATACCCCAATATAAATTAATCGCGATATATGATATAAAATTATTTAAATTTTGCAAATTTATTTCCTAATTTTTTCTCTCTGAAACAATTGAGAAATAAAATTATTTACATTTTGCATAATATCTTTATGTGGTTGTATTTCATCAAAATTTTTTCGCGAAAAATAATTAAAACTCACGATATGATTTGATTCTCTTGTGTATTTATTATAGCCGTGATACACAGTACCACCATTTCACTTATCTGTTTTTTGAATAGTTTTTATCGAAGATTTTGTGATAAAATACGGCTCACTTTGTGGTAAACTTTTATCTTGATATTTTCGAGTCTCACAACTGGAAAAAAACACTGAAAAGCACATATACTGCTGAGAAGAATTTTCTTTTTTGATTTTAAATCGTATACTAGTAAGTGCATCATCAGTGTAGGTCAGACAATTTTTTGGATACCAAATAATAAATCTTTTTCCTTGGATTTCGAGGGTTTCTTTTTTATCTTTATGGTTTTGTGGGAGAATTTTTTCGACTGGATTTTCGAGGGTATTACAAACTTTTTTTGGGATATTTTTCGTGATATTTTTGGATTTTGATACAGGCTTCTCGCGGGTTTTCTGTACAGAATTTAGAGCCTCCAAGGTAGGATTTCCAAAGTGGTCAAATAAGTCTTTTTGTCTAGGGTGAGCAGTTTTCATCTTGCAAAAATTAAAAAATCTATATAATTGAGAGAAATACTTCTAATTTTGGATATTATACTTTTATTTTATAAAAAGTCAACTATGAAATTTGTAATGGGTTTAATTTTGATTATACTCGGTGGAGTGATTATTCGCTATCGATATCATATTTATCATTTCACAGGTGACTGGTGATGGGCTCAGAGATACCTTGGTGGAAATGGAACTGTCACAGCGATTAGCATGATTGGTGCAGGGCTTATTTTTATAGGATTCGCCTATCCTTTTGGGGCTTTTGATTTTGGCAATAAAAGTATGGTACCAGAGATTACGACCAGCAAAAAATAAGTTTTATCGATTTTCTTGCACAAGCAATTCTATATTTTTGGCTTCTGGAATCACAAATTTAAGTTTTTCAACGAAAGTTTCATAGAAAAAGTGATTGTCAGTTTCTACTTCAAATGAGAAAATATTTTCTATTTCCTCATTTTTTTTGTGAAATTTTATATCGCAAATATTTGCATTAAAGTCATAAAATACCTTTGTAATCTGCATAAGCATACCAGGAGTATCAGGAGTACTCAGTTTAATTTCAAAATACAATTTCATTGTCTCGGGTGCATTACTCCAATGAACTGGCAAAATTCTATCAAGGGAAACTTTCTTAATGTTACCACAATCTTTTTTATGAATCGTGGTCATCCCCTGTCCGATAACTGCAATAATTCTTTTATTTGAAATTTGTGGTTTGCAACATTTTGCAATACGATATGGAATATTTTTTTCTTTTCCAAACATCAAGTGAACTTCTTCTGATGTTGATTTTCCATCTGCAGAAATTGATTTTTTTACTGAAACTTTTTCTACTTGGATTCTCTTTTTGCCAAAATTCGCAATAATATTTTCATCAGTAATTGCCTTCATAACAGATGAGGGTTTTCTTGAAAGGTTTCAGATTTGCACCAAAATATCTTCTTTTTTCTTGGTATCTAAAATATTTCCATCGACCATCTTTAAAAGAGAGAGATCTTTATCAAGTCATTTTCCATAATGTTTTTCAAGATAATCATTAAAAATAGCTCGCCCTTTGTCGATAAAAGTTTCACGCTCAGATCGATTGATATATTGACGAATATGTTCTTTTGCTTTAGAAGTTTGTACAATTGAAATCCACATCGCTCGCGGTTTCTGGTCTTTATTTGTAATAATTTCAACGGTTTCACCATTTCGCAAAACATAATCAAGTGGCACAATTTTTCCATTGATTCGCGCCATAGAAAAAGTATGACCGAGTTTTGAATGGATTGCATAAGCAAAATCTATCGGTATAGAACCCTTTGGAAGAGTAATCACATCGCCAGCCGGCGTAAAAGCAAATACTTGATCATGGAAAATATTGACTTTCATACTATTCATAAACATTCCACCTTCTTCTGCATTTTTTACGATTTTATTAATACTTCGCACCCAATAACTGTCTTTTGAATTTACAGATTTTCCGCTTTCAGAATAAGTAAAATGGGCAGCGACTCACATTTCTGCAACTTCGTGCATTTTATTGGTTCGGATTTGGATTTCGGTTGGTTGACTGCGAAGCTCTGGAAACAGCCCGATAATTGTCGTATGAAGCGACTGATAGCCATTTTCTTTTGGAAGTGCAATATAGTCCTTAAACCGCTTTGGCATCGGCGTAAAGAGGTTATGTAAAATCCCGAGAATTTCATAACAGTGTCGGATATTATCCGTGATAATCCGAATTGCAAAAAGGTCATACAAATCACTCGCATGCTCGTATCTATCTCATTTTCGATGGAGTTTTTTGTAGATACTCATCGGCGCCTTGATACGATACGAGATTTTTATGTCATTTACATATTTTTTAATCGTCTGCTCAAGGAGTTTTGTTGCCTGGTTCATAAAAAAGTGTTGCTCTTCTTGGAGTTGTCCGAGTTCTTTTTGGATAGTGTCATAGTCTGCTGGGTAAAGATTTTTCAAGCACAGTGTTTCGAGTTCTTCTTTAAAATAAAAAATACCAAGTCGATCTGCAATTGGCGCATAAATATTCATCGTTTCGAGTGCGATTCGCTCGCGTTTTTCAGGTTTTGGAATATGATGCAAGGTTGACATATTATGAAGTCTATCAGCGAGTTTTACGATGATAACCCGCAAATCATCGACCATTGCAAAAAGCATTTTTCGAAGACTCCCAATCGTCCGCTCTTCTCATCGATACTTGATTGCAGAGAGTTTTGAGAGTCCTTCACAGATTTCTGCTACCGTCTTATTAAATCGCTTTTTGATATCGTCTTGGTCGTACTCAGTATCCTCGATGACATCATGCAAAATCGCACATTGAAGCGTGATAATATCAGGCTTCATTCAGAGAAGAATTTTCGCGACAGAAACGGGGTGATTTATATATGGCTCGCCACTTTTTCGGATTTGCTTACTGTGGGCATCACGAGCGAAAAGATAGGTCTCCATCAAGGTTTTTTCTACTTCTTCACTTGTGTGCGTCGTGATATATTTTTTTGCTGCCTCGATGACTTCATCCATGATTTGATTTGCGACCGTATAATCAAGCGCTTTTTCTGTGGTTTCGTTATTGTTTGGAATGTTCGGTTTTTGTGTCATATTTTTTTGATAAAAATTATACTTCTATTATAGCAGAAAATCACGATTTTTCAAAAGAAAATTTCTCTTTACTTTTCTTTCAAAAAATATATAATCAATATACAGATTTATAAAAATTTAATTTTTAATTTTCATATATATGAAAACATTTTTACAAAAACTTCATCTGTCAAATTTTAAAAATGCAATATTTCGGTTTCCAATTGCGAGTTTTTTTGCGATTTTTGCTACCTCTATTCTCCTTTGCAATATCTGGATTCGAAGTGATTTTTGGACGGGAGAACTCCTCTTTCGACTGATGAGTACTAGCGTGCT
>JAGYHI010000055.1 GCA_018457335.1 Candidatus Altimarinota bacterium
TTAGGGCTTGCTGAGAGAATCCAGCGATTTGCTCGTAGTAGTTCAGGAATTGAAGCGTCGACTCAGGCATATTTTGAGACCAATAGTGCCATAGAAAAACAACTAATGAAAACTACAAACCTTAGAAGTCAACCATGGACAATCCAAAGTGCAAGTGCTGGGACAATTTCAAATGGTACTGGATTTTATTTGCAAGTTTCCACGGGAAGTGTAGATATTCCAAAAAAATGAACTGGAAATAGTCCATTTGATAAAGATAAAAATTATAATCTCATTACTCTTTCAGAGCCAGTACAATTGGTAATTCCAGAGAATGTACAATGGGGAGATGTGAATATAGAATTTCGTGTACCTGATTTAGATTGAGATTGAGAACTTGAAAAATCAAGTAATGTTTCAACAAAATCTTGAGCGGTTTTATGGACTTTTGGTTCACAAAGTGAAATTTTATATGCAAGTGGAGAAACACAAATTGTTACCTTTTGAGATATTACACATAAAACAGATAAAGCTTCTAAAAAATTTAAAATTTGAGAAAAATTAGGGTATTTATCTTCTGATGCTTCGACATGAAAAAAATTTTCAAGATTTTATAATGATTTATGAGATAAGTGTAAAGATTATAAATGTACTCTTAAATTTTCCATGATTCGCCGTATTCCTATTGCTTGAGACAAAGAACTTCCATTTTTAGAATATAAAATTAGTTTTGATAATATTACTGCTCCAAATCGTTATATGAAACTGGATTCGAGTGCTTTTGTGCGGTGATATTTGCGGAGTCGACATGTAGAGATACCACAGATTACAAGTAATACCGCCCTTGATTTTGCGGTCCTCCAATAAAAACTGGATTTTTTGAGAAGTTTGCATATACTTGTATGTAAACTTCTTTTTTATGAAAACAATTACTCTCTCACAATCGGGCGACAGCGATCAGCGATTTGATAAATTTATCAAAAAGTTTTTTCCAAATGCACCACTTGGTGGACTTTATAAAATGATTCGAACTGGAAAAATCAAAGTCAACAAAAAGAAAAAACCGCTTTCATATCGTTTACAAGAAAATGATGAAATTCAGTTTTTTTTGACGGATGATGAATTTACACTTTTTCGTGGCGAGCAAAAATCTGACAAAAAACCAAGTAAAAAGCCAAAACTTGATATTCTTTATCAGGATGATTTTTTGATGGTGGTCAATAAACCGGCTGGTATCAACGTACATCCGTGAGATTATAAAAGTGATGAAATTTCACTCATTCAGCAAATTCACGATTGTCTCGGCGAAAAATACAATACTCTCACATTTAAACCGTCGCTCGTCCATAGAATCGACCGTGATACGAGTGGATGTATTTTGATTGCACTCGAAAAAAGCACACTCGTAAACCTCCTCGATCAGCTCCAAAATCATAAAATCGAAAAAATCTATCACACGATTTGATGTGGAAAACTTCCTCACACTCGCTGAAAAATTACAGACAAAATTCTGCGAATCGAAAATGCAAAAAATGAGGCCAAAGTAAAAATCGATGAAAAAGGGCAAAAAGCCATCACACATTACAAAGTTTTAAGTTCGACACAAATAGACAATTTTTGACTCTCTCTTGTCGAATGTCGACTTGAAACGGGGCGAACTCATCAAATTCGCGTACAGTTATCGTTTAATAATTGTCCGATTTTGTGAGATAAGACCTATGGAAACAAAAAAGTAAACAGTTATTTTGATCGACATTTTTCTATAAAACGCCAAATGCTTCACGCTCAAAAACTCTCATTTATCCATCCAAAAACTCAGAAGAAAATAGTAGTCGAGGCTCCATATTTTTCTGATTTTAAAGGTATTTTGAAGTATTTTTAGGTGATGGACTTTTGTATTTTTTTAAAAAAATGTCATTTTGGGGCGAAGCTGTAGTAATCTCTGACTATAAATAAGATCGCCACTCTCCGTTTCACTTTACTCGCGATGACGGATTTGGAGACTAAAAAATATGTCATTCCCGCGCAGGCGGGAATCTGGGTGGAAATATCTTACTCGGATCATAGTCCTGCACTGGATCCCCGAGTCAAGCCCGAGGATGACAACTTGGGGCGCACGAAATGGAATATGTCATTCCGGACTCCGAGGAGGTGAATTTTGCTCTAGCAAAAGAGAAGCCACTCTGGGGTGTCCGGAATCCAGCCAATAAAAACAAATCCTCTAAAAGGTTTCCCTTATTAAAGGAAATGTCCGAAGGACAAAGGGATTTTAAAAAACAGCACATGTCATCCTCGGGCTTGACCCGGGGATCCAGCCAATAAACAAATTCCTTTTTCTTCCTAAAAAACATTCCACCCTTACTCCCTCCATGCTTTTTGCTGCCAAAAAGTATCAAAAACCATTTCTCTTATTCTCCATTTTTGGTTTTCATTTCCTCCTCAATATTTCTAAAATTTGAAAACTCAAAATTTTTCTCCAAAAAATTTCTCAAACAGTTCAAATTTTTCCTATCGGATCGAAATACCCGAGAAGATGAAAACGAAAAAATGTCGAAATGAGAAACAAGGAAAGGAAAAATATTTATTAAAAAATTCTTAACCTTCTTATGAAAAAATCTCCAAAAAAAATCCTCATCATGGCACTCGTCTGAAAGCAAAATATTTGAGATGAGTATATTTTAAAATCAGAGTATACTTATTTAAAAGAAAAATATCCAGATACAAAATTTACGATTGTCACTTTCGACATAACTTCGACACCGATTGTCGATAAAAAAAATGTGTCGTATATCTCGTATTTTCCAAACAATCTTAAAAAACACCCACTGAAAAATATATATTTTTTCTTAAAACAGAGTTTTGAAATAATGAGAAATGATCTTATTGTTGTAGGATGAGGCTGAATATTTTTTGATAACGAGCCGAATATAAATTTTAAGAAATTAATTCGACAGTGGAAATTACGACTTTCACTCGCAAGATTTTTTAGAAAGAAAATTTGCTTTTTTGGAATCTCTCTTGAGATTAAATCTTCGACACATCTTCGACAACTTCGACAAATAATATCAAAAAAAGATCTCGTACTTGTACGAAATCAAAAGAGTAAAGAAATGCTTTTAGAAATAGGAGTAAATTCTAAAAAAATTGACGATGTTGTATTTTTAAATAGACAAACTTCGACAAAAAAATGTCGAACTTCGACACAAGAAAATAATAAAAAAATTATAGGATTTTCACTGCGATGATGATTTTTTTCTTTGGAAAATATTCAAGAACTTAAAAGGTCGATAAAAATTTTAAAAGAAAAAAATTATGAAATTATTTTTCTATCGCACTCACTCGTAGGAGATAAAAATACAAATGATATTTCTTTTGTGGAGGATATATTTTGAAAAGAAAAATACATAATTACAAAATCTCTCGAAGAAACTGAGAAGATGTATGAAAAAATAGACATAATGGTTTCGATGCGATTTCATTCGACTATACTTTCTGCGATGTGAAAAATTCCTTGTGTGATACTTTCGTACGGACCAAAAACCGACGCACTAATCTCGGATTTTGATGCAAATAATATAAGTTTACAGGTTAAAAACTTTTCATCTGAGGACTTTTTGAGTAAAATTTATTATGTGTTCGATAATTATCAAAAAGAGCAAGAGAAAATAAGTAAAATATACCAAGAAAAACATATAAAACTTTTGCAAAAATTAGAAAAAATTGATATAATGGGAGAAAGTTAATTATTAATATAATTTTTATGGATCTAAAATCACTTAAAAAATCATTTTTTTCTGGACTAGAAAGTGCGAAAAAAACAGCAAAAAATCTTGGAAATAAAACACTTTCTTTTGCGAATGAACAAATTGCCCAAACTGGACTTTTCATGACTGAAAAAGAGACCTATGAGCTTCTTATTCAAAAAGAAAAACGAGTTATCATCATAGCTTATGATGAGACAGATCAAGTGGGGCGAGATTTGGTACTGTTACTGTCGGTTTGGATGACAAAGTCTATGATTGATGGATCGACACTTCGATATGTGAGTATTGATCCAGATGATATGCCTGATTTTGCTCAGGATGAAAAATTTCAGTGGCCGGTCGAGATGCGGGTTTTTTTTGAAGGGGAAGAGACAAATCGATTTACAACTTTGGATGAAATGAAGCAATGGTGGGGTGGTGAGCGAATTTATAAGGTAAAATTTGTCCCACAAAAGAAAGTAGAAAAAACTGAGCAAAAAATTACAAAAAAGACAACTACAAAAAAAATACCAACAAAAAAATCAACTACAACTTCAACAAAAAAGGCCTCAACTCAGAAAGCAACTCGAAAAACACGCACGAAAAAAACAGACAATGTTGCTCCAGTTGATCCACTTGCAACTACTAAAAAATAATTTTATCCTTTTCTTTTTGTATTATGATTTCCACACTTAATTTGCTTTATGTAGTTCTCGCTGTAGCTATCGTACCGATTGCGACACTTCTTTGTATGGTGCTTTGGCGAGTTTTTAAAATTCTTGGTACTGTCGAAAATATTTCAGCGATGATAGATCGGGGGATTATGTTTATTTCTAATATGGACAATGTACCAATGAAAATTATTAAAAAATTTACCGAGAAAAAGGAAAAGTAGTTTTTGTGATTTATGTACTTTTGTTATATAAATTTTCCTACCTCAAAACTCCACTCACACATTTTCCTCTCTTAATTTCTTGTCAATCATCTGGCAAGAAATTTTTTTTATTGGCGGCGATATAGTTTTGGGTCCAGCCCGAAAAAGTATCACCTCGCACTTTTTCAATTAAAACGACGAGTTTTTGTCAGATACTCTGCTTATAGAGATTTTCTTTGGCTTGTTCACCGGCGGCGATGATTTCTTTGACGCGTCTTTGGCTGATGTGATTTGGGACTTGATTTTTAAATTTTCCAGCCGGTACATTGTAGTGATCGATATGCGGAGAAAAAGGAAAGGCATGCAAACTAGAAATCTGAAATGTTTTGACGATATCGAGACTTTCTCAGTAATCTTCGTCACTTTCACCTGGAAATCCGACGATAATATCAGCCCCAATATTGAGAATTGCGCCATCTTTTCGTTTGAGATTTCTTAATTTTTGTAGGACTTCTCGCACTTTCGTGCCGTCATAGTGTCGATTCATATCTTTTAAAACTGATGACGAAGCGGATTGGATGGAGAGGTGGATGTAGGGATTGATGCGAGGATGTGAGAAGAGGTTTATAAGTTTGTCATC
>JAGYHI010000056.1 GCA_018457335.1 Candidatus Altimarinota bacterium
CATCGCCTTTAAAATACCATCTTCTCGCATCAATATCAAATCTCATTTTCGTGCAATTTCGACAATTTCTTTTGGTCATTTTCCTTCTCGAATCGCTTTGCGAATTTCCGCATTAAAGGTTAAAACTTCAAAAATACCAATTCGTCCTTGATGTCCAGTCATTCCACATTCACTACATCATTTAGATTTATAGAGTGTATACTTTTTCTTTTTGAGCATGACACCAGCAATTCCAATATCTTTGAGCATATATTTTATCATATCGATTTCATCTGGCCCAGCCTCGTAGGCTTCACGACAGTGTGGACAAAGTTTTCGTACGAGTCGCTGAGCGATAATAACATCGAGCCCACTGGCGAGAATATAATTTGCAAGCCCCATATTCATGAGTCGTTCAATGGTTTCACTGGCCGTTTTTGTATGGAGTGTCGAGAAGACAAGATGACCGGTCATTGCTGCTTGCATCGCGATAGTCGCCGAGTCGAGATCTCGAATCTCACCAATCATTATGACATCAGGATCTTGACGCATTAGTGCTTTGAGTCCAGTCGCATAGGTATAATTTGCACTTTCATCGACCTCACTTTGGACAACTCTGGGCAGTTCATATTCGACTGGATCTTCGAGTGTGATAATTTTCTTCTCTGGAGTATTGAGTTTTGTGAGCATTGAATAGAGAGTAGTTGTTTTACCACTTCCTGTCGGCCCCGTCACGAGGATTGTACCATTTTTTCTTTGGAGAGCTTTTTCGATTTGTCGCTTTGCAATCCACATAAATCCGAGATCATCAATATCTGGAATAGATTTTGTCGAGTCAAGAATACGACAAACGACATTTTCCCCGTATTGTGTCGGGAGTGTCGAGATACGCACATCAATTTTCCCTTTTTCATTGTGGATTCGATATTTTCCGTCTTGTGGAATTGTTGTGATATTGAGTTTGAGGTCACTTTTATATTTGAGACGCTCCAAAATGAGTTTATATTCTCGGGTAGATACGATACTGATAGTCTCTAATTCACCGTCAATACGAAGGCGTATGTAAACCCCTTTTTCTCGACAGTCATAGTGAATATCTGATGAACTAAGCTCAAGAGCGCTTGTCGTGATAAAGGCGAGCATACTATCGCTATCTTGTTTTTTTAAAAAATCGTGAATTTGTGCGTCGATTTTTTTAAAGGTTTCAATATGGCTTTTGTTTTTGGTTTGATTTTGAGCTTTTATTATAGCATCTTGAAAATCGTCCTCATTTTTAATATTTCCAATGAGCGCCGTATCACTTTCTACATTTAAAGCAATTTTGTTTGGATCTTTCACGATGTCTTTGAGTTTTTTGTTATCTGCCATAGATAAATAAAGTTATCTTTCCTATCATAGCACATTTTTTTATTTTTTGCAAATATTATTTCTTGATTTTCTTAAAAATATATCTATAATCATTTTTATGTGATTTATTATGCGAAATGAAACTTTTATCTGTCTTCATTGTCAAGGCGAGGTTTCCCTACATCCAAGCGGAAGTGCGAGAAATCATTGTCCGCATTGTCTCTATTCTCAGCATCTCGATGCAGATATTCCTTGAGATCGACTTTCTGACTGCAAAGGACTTATGAAGCCGATTGATTTTACTTACAAAAAAAATAAATGAGATATGATTCAGCACCAATGTGAAAAATGTGGAAAAACCATACTCAATAAGACTGCTCCTGATGATAAATTTATAGAGTTTGTAAGGCAGAAAAATTCGGAGATGAGATTTTAAATATTAGAAAGAAGATAAATTTTTAGGATTTAGAATCAAGAATTAAAAATTAAAATCAAAATAGTTTTCCTTAGCAAGGGAAATGTCCGAAGAACAAAGAGGTTCCTGAAAAAACAAGACTTAAAAATCGTCACCCGCGAGGAGCGAGAGCGACGAAGCAATCTCTGATTACAGACTTTGAGATCGCCACGCTCCGTTTCGCTCCGCTCGCGATGACGGACTTGGAGGCTTTGAACTGAAAATTGTCATTCTGAGCATTAGCGAAGAATCTTCTAATTTTTCCAAAAAAAATAATACCTGTCATTCCCGCGCAGGCGGGAATCTAGGTGAAAATATCTTATTTGGATGCTAATCCTGCACTGGATCCCCGGGTCAAGCCCGAGGATGACAACTTGGGGACAAAAGACAGCATATGTCATTCCGTGCTTGATACGGAATCCAGCCAATAAATAAACTCCTTTTTTAAAAAATACCCCACTTCCTCTGTACTTTTTGCTATTAAAAAGATCAAAAAACCTCATTTTATTTTAATCTATGCGCCTCAAAAAATTTCAAAACACACTCGAAACACTCCCAAAAAATACCTCACTCATTATTGCAGTCAGTGGAGGGGTTGATAGTATGATGCTTTTAGATGTATGTTTGAAATCTTGGAAAAAAGATAAAATTTCCGTCGTTCATATCAATCATACTATCCGTTGAGCCGAATCTGATGCGGATGAAGAGTTTATTGCGGAATTTTGCAATAAAGAAAATATACGATTTTTTAGTAAGAAATATAATATTCCAGCACTTGCAAAGTCTGAAAAAAACTCACTGGAAGCGACAGGACGAAAATATCGATATAAATTTTTTCAAGAGGTTTATGAGAGGATAAAAGGGAAGAATAAATATATTTTGACAGCACATCACCTCGATGATAGAATTGAAACTCTCATTTTTAATCTTGCTCGTGGGACGACACTTGATGGTTTGATAGCTTTGCGAGAACAGGGGATTCACGAGATTTCTCCTGAAAAATCTTTTCAATTTTTTCGTCCATTTTTTCATATTTCAAAAAAAGAAATCTTAGAATATGCAAAAATTTGCAATATAAAATATCGAGAAGATAGTACAAATTTGGATGATTCTTATTTACGAAATCATATCAGAAATAATATAATGCAAAATTTTGCAAAAATAAATCCAGAATATAAAAACTCGATTGATGCTTTTATGGAATATATTTCTGAACTTTCAAATGAGCAAAATACCGTGACAAAAAATTGGCTAAAAACACAAAATATAAAAAATAAAAAGCAATTTTCTAAATACGAAAATTCGCAATATATATTTTCACGGGAAGATTTTCTGAAAGAAACCGTATTTTTTCAAAAGCAAATTTTCGCATTTATTTACAAACAAAAAAACAACTCTTCGCACGGGCTTTCGAAATCTCTCATCGATGAACTTTTACGATTTGTGAGTGATAAAAATTCCTTTGGGAAAAAAGAAATAAAAAATCTCTATATTGAGCGAAGGGGAGAATGGATTGTGATTTTTTAAATTTCCCCTTGCATTTTTAAAAATTTCTATATAATAGTCTTGCTTCTAATTTTTATTTCTTTCTCTTTTTCTCGGATTTTCCCGATACCGATGAGACTGAGGATACACACTTTTTGTATTCAAAGCGTGTGGTAAACTTTTTTATTTTATGGCTAAAAAACCAAAGCAAATAATCAAGCTACAAATCAACGCTGGTCAGGCAAATCCTGCTCCACCGATTGGTACAGCTCTTGGGCCGACAGGTATCCAAATTGCAGACTTCTGTAAGCAATTCAACGACAAAACAAAAGATCAAATGGGGAAAGTTATTCCTACGGTTATCAATATCTACGAAGACCGATCATTTGACTTTTATACAAAACAACCACCAGCAACTTGGTTTATTAAAGATGCTCTCAAGCTTAAATCAGGTTCTGCTGAATCTCACAAGACAAAAGTTGGACACCTTACAAACGACCAACTCAAAGCAATCGCTGAGCAAAAAATGGCAGATCTCAATGCAAATGATATCGAACATGCAATGTCTATGATTGCTGGGTCTGCTCGATCTATTGGTATCACTACTGATTTCGAACCAAAAAAATAAAAGAGAATTTGTAAAATTCTCACCATTTTCACTCGGGAAAAACTCCCGAGTGAAGTATGGCGCCATCGTCTAACGGCTAGGACGTGGCCCTCTCACGGCCAAAATCGGAGTTCGATTCTCCGTGGCGCTACCAGTTATAATTTCTCAAAATCTCTCAATTTTTGAGAGATTTTTTATTGATAAAATAAAGAAAAACTCACTTTTTCTAAAAACCAATCATTTTTTTTTTTTTTTTTTTTTTTTTGCATTTTCCAAAAATTTGTATAGACTTGAAAGTGCTTTTATTTTTTAAATTTTTATACTTATGCGTTCAGTTTATGATTATTTCGATGCAAATCCGGCGCGATTTGTTCGACAAAAGAGTATTATGAAATATGTTTGGTATATTCTTATGCTCGTGGCGATTGCAGTTGCAGTAAAGCCAGATTTTCTATCTTATATACCGGCTGATGTTCTTGCAAAAGTGCCAGCGGATATTCTTGCAAATACACTCATTATTCGTATTGCTTTTGGAGTTTTGGCTTTTATACTTTTTTTGACTGGATTTCTTACGGATGGTGGTGTCAAAAATAAAGAAACTGGTGGGACGATTGTGATGCGGCATTATTACAAATTTAGTGATTCTGAAAATTTTCAAGCCATTACTGAGGCTTTTAAAAATGATGATTTTGCTTTTGTTGCCAGTTGTCCAGAAGATTGAGGGCAGTCATTTTGTCTTGAGATTTATGAAGATACTAAAGCAAAAATATTTTTCCTTGGACTTGGATTTTTGTTTGACGGTCCAGAAGATTTTGAATTTCAATTTAAAGAACTTAAAAAATCTGAGAGTCCAGAAAATTACAAATTGATTAAAAAAATGATTTAATTTTTCAATAAAATCATAAATCATCAACCGAAAATTTTTACAAAGAAACCCTATAATTATGGGGTTTCTTTGTAAAAGTGTATATTTTTTATAAAAAAGTATTGTTTTTTTTTTTTTTTTTGAATATACTTTAAATTACTTTATTTAATAATCTTTTTTTTTTTTTTTTTCTGGTTTCTCGTTTTTCTCTTCTTTCTTCCTCCGGATTAGTTGGGATTACGGGCCCCCGCCACTACGCCCGGCTAATTTTTTGTATTTTTAGTAGAGACGGG
>JAGYHI010000008.1 GCA_018457335.1 Candidatus Altimarinota bacterium
ATCTTTGAGGAGGTGTCGTTTTGCTGTTTTATCAGTGATAAATTTTCCAGTACCAGAGATTTTTACTCGTTTTTTTGCACCAGAGTGTGTTTTAAGTTTCATAGTAAAATAAGATTAAAAAATTATTCTTTAGGATGGAGAAGTATATTAAAAGTATTTCATTGCTTTTGGATTCGTGCTTTTTCGTCTTGCTTGTAAAAATCTTCTATCATCGCGATAAATTCTTTGATTTTATCAACAGCGATGTCTTCGTAGTGATTTTCTCGACCACGCAGTTGGAGAAAAATCCGCATTGGATTTCATTCTTTTGCCCATTTTTCTGCTTGCTTTTTTCGAACTTCGAGATCATGTTCACCGATTTTATAGGTGATTTTCATCGTTTTTACTTCTGTCTTTTTTGCTTGCTGCTTTTTTGCTGATTGTTGTTTTTTTTGCTGGAAAAGATATTTCCCATAGTCGATAATCTTTACAAGCGGGACTCATTGTTTGATTCCCATTTGAACCATATCGAGTTTTTGGTTTTCAGCCATTCTCATAGCTTCATCTCGAGGCATTTCACCGAGGTTTTCTCCGTCACTATTAATGACAGTGACTCGAGGAGCAGTGATTTGCTCATTGATTCGTTTTTGGTTTTTATCTTGTTGCGGAAATCTTCTCTTTCTTTTCATAAAGTAATTATTGAGTGATAGTTTTTACAAGTTTTGCATATGCAGATTTTTTTCGAGCTGCATTGTTTTTGTGGATGACATTTTTTTTCTCGAGAGTATCAATACGAGAGTAGACAACAGAGAGAGCTTCTGTGATTTTTTTAACATCTTTTTTTTCTGCATTTATAAGACTTTCGAGAGCTTTTGTGCTTTCTTTAAGAAGAGCGAGAAAATGTCGATTTCGTGAGTATTTTTTCTTGCTCACTTTGAGTGCTTTTTTTGCTGCGGAAGTAATAGGCATAAATAAAAATTGAGAAATGAATAAAATGGGAGTTTACCCAAAAAGTGGTGGTATTGTATAAAAAATTATAAGATTGTCAAATAAAAAACTATACAAAATTATATTTTTCGTCGTCGCAAGATGAAGAAAGCAAGGAAAGCAGAGAGAATTACAATAAATGCAATCGCTCCTGGACCTGTTTGAACTTTTGTAGTTTTTGAATAATCTTTTGACTCAGTCCCATCAGCACAGACGGCTTTTACTGCGAAATCATCATATTTTACTGAACCTTTTGAGAGATAGATAACATGTGATGGATCGACAGTTTTTTGTACGAGTGTATATTCACCGTCAGCAGTGATTTTATAAAGATGATACCCAGCAGCTCCTTTGACTGGCTCCCAAGTAAGTACACTTTTTGTTTGATTCGTTTCGACTGAGACAGGTCCAACATTACTGATAGTACAAGCCTCTTTTCCGATTGTTGCTTTGATAAGTTCAGAAGTGAGATCTTTAATTGGTTCTTTATTTGTATCAAGTGCTGTAATTTTAAAGACATAGTCTCCTTCTCGAAGGTTTGGTACATACCAAGAATATTTTCCGTCTTTTAAGATTGTTTTTACTTCGTGAGTAAGAACTTCACCGAGAAGAGCATCTTTATTTTCTCCATAATTAATTTTGAAATATCCAAGATTTTTTGGTGGATTTTCGACTGCAAAAGTAAATACAACTTTTCCTATGTTATTGAGTGTTTCTGTTTTAATATCTTTAAAAGTAGCTGGTTTTACTTCTGGAATTACTGGAGTTGGCTCTGGCGTTGGAACTGGAGTTGGCTCTGGAATCGGAGTTATAACTGGCTCTTCTTTTGGTTTTATTGGATCTACAACCGTAATAGTAGAAATTCCTTTTTTCTCAAATGTTTTTCCAGTTTCATTTTTGAGGGAGATATCGAGAAGATAACTTCATGATTTTGATGGGGCTTTTGTAGTATGAGTATACGTTCCTGGTTTTTCTTCTTTAAGTGGAATAACTGCTCCATCAAAAGTAATAATCGCCTCTGAGAGTCCAGCCATAGCTTTAATATTAATTGTCATATCTTGTGAACCTGTCAGAGTTGTCGATGGTTTTCCATCTTTATCTGAAATGACAACTCCATAAAATGAAATAGTATCTTTTGATTTTGAAAATTTAACTTCTTGTGAACTTCCAATCACTTTATTGTTAGCATCGACAATTTCCGCTTTTACAACATTGTTTACAAGTGTCAAGTCAGTAATTGGAAAAGTAAACATTCCATCTTGATCTGAAACTACTGTTTTTTTCTCTTCCCCATTAAGTGAGATTCGAACTTTACTATTTTTTCGAGTTTTTCCACTTACAGTCACGACATCACCTTTGATTTCTCCATTCATTTGTGGAGTCAGGATTTGTACTTCTACTTTTTGATTATTTCCCCCATTATTGCCTTCTTCGACTTGGAGTTTTACAGAACCAGTAATATCTTTTTCAACATCAGCAACATTAAGGTCTCTCTTTCCAGCAACAGTCTTAAAAATGACTCCTTTACTAAATTTATACACACCAGAATTATCAGCCTCAAATTTAATTGACCGCCCTGGCATTGGGACAATATCTCCGATATAATTGGTCGTAAAAATAATAGAACCTCGATATCCAGTGTCAACGTTTCCATCACTATCGACAGCCTTTACCGTGACATCGATAGCCTCACCAAGAGTCGCCTTAGCTGGTGCCTCGATTTCAAATCGTACGGCATCACCCGCAAAAGCAGAGTGCATTTGAAGCGCAAGAGCAGAGCTTGCAAGCACGCAAAAAGAAAGAACTTTACGAAACATAGAAAAAAATGTAAAAAAATATTTTCCTTTCCATTTTACACAAATTACAAATTTATGCAAGTGATTTGTTGATTTTTAAGTGTTTTTTCGTGGAGGTCTTGACTTGTCAAAAATGTCTGATAATGTTTAATTGAATTTAAGAAAAGATTGCTATTTTGGGTATCGAGCTCAGAAAATATGTCATCTAAAAGGATAATCACGGATACATCGAGTCGAGTTTGTATCCATTTTGCCTCGATTATTTTGAGTCAAATCAGGAGCATTTTCATTTCTCAGCGAGATAAAAAAGATTGGACATTTTCTTTTTCTTTTGTATGACTATCTAAAATCTCAAATCCGAAATCATCTCGGTGCGGTCAGATGTGTGTATGCCCAGAAAAAATATCTCTCTGACGATTTATTTTGAGATAATTTTGTATAAAATTAACAGGATTTGCGTCGTATATCCAATCCCCTGTATAAAAAATCTGTATCGGATACTTGCCAAAAAACTCCGGAAAATCCACCAGTGAATCTGAAATAAATTGTATACATTTCAAGCGGTACTGTCCATAGAAATGTGCGGATTCTGCAATTTTTTGATCCCAAAAATCAAGGTCACTTTCCTGCATTTCACCTTCTCGGATTTTTTTAAGAAGAGCATTTCGCTGTCGCATCACATGCTCAAATTCTTTTTGAACTTTTGGAAAATTGAGATAACTTCTCGCGCACAGATCATCGAGATAATCACGTCGGATTTGCGGCGCAAAATAAAACATATTCATATCAAAAGGCGATACATATACGCTTCTGATAGGGAGATTTTGGAGATATTTCGGGCGAGTATACACGGTATCATTTATCATTCTATATTCTTTTTTACCATTATGTCCAGCCTGATAGGTTTGTGTGAGATGATTTTCGTCTTGGAGAGAGAGTGTAATACGCGCCGACGGAAAAATTTTATTTTTTCCATACAAAACCTTGCCCCCCAGTGTCATGTGGAGTGCGTTGAGAATATGGGTTTTTCCAGATCCATTATTGCCTACGCAGTGTGTGTACTGTGAAATATCACTCTCGAAGTGATCAATCCCATAAAAATGGTCGATAGAAATATGTGTGATCAGTTTTTGATTACTCACCTTGCATAATTCCTTTGAGGATAATCTGGTCAGCCGCTACACGCTGTGGCGAGCAGGTCAATAACTCTCCTTGAAAATCTGACGATACAACCGTATCTTCGCGGAGATTGAGGTGGTCATTTCCGCTTCGAGTGATATTTTCTTGACCGCTTGTATCGACCTTTGAAAGCACATCAAAACTCTCGATAACCATATCGATATCGATGTCTTTTTTATTATTGAGGGCAGTTAATTTTTGAAGTCGTGAAATTTGCTCTTGTGTTATAGACATTTTTTTATATAATAGGAATAAATTTGTGTCATAATATCAAAAATATGCTAAAAATCAAGTCAATTCTTGAAAGAATGCAAAATCACCCAAAAGAAATCATCGAAATGCGATTTCAATTTGCAAAACATATATTTTGACTCGTTGCCTTTTTGTACTTTTTTGCCTATCTGATGAATGTGGGCGGATTTTATACGAGTTTTCTTTCGCTGGATACCTTAGCAATCGCGGTATATCACTTGTATTCTATCTTGATAGTTGTGACTTTTTGGTTTCTCTATTCATGTTTTGAATATATTTTACTCTCAAAAAACCCAAATTCAAAAGTGATTTATCGTATAATTTTCGGAGTTATCTGTTTTTTGATGGCAATTCCACCGATTCTTATTCATACTGGTATTATTTCTTTTTCTTAAAAAATGATGAAAAAAATTCTTTGATTCTTGGCTTTTCTCAGTCTCTTTTTCTTGACTGCTTGTGGAGGAAGCAATGATAATCCCGCTCCAAAACTTTCAAAAGACTATCCTTTGGAATTATTCACTGGATCTGGATTTGAAATATATGCCCCAGAAAAATGGACCGCAAGTGGAAGCGAAAGCCTCCCAAAACCATATATGGGCGATATCGTCCTCTCGATTCGCTCACCACAAAAGCGATATGGATTTTCAAACAATCTCCTCATCCTCAAAAAGAAACTCGACTCGACGCTCAGCTCACTCCAATATAGTATGATGAACTATCGTGCGACAAAAGGAAAATATATCGAGTATGAAAAAATCGACGCTCGTCCGATAAATTTTGGCGACAGTGATACCAGTCGTGTCTATGTCTACGACGCAAAATACAACCAAAAAATCCAGAAACTGCGATTTATTGAAACTGCAAAAATGTGTGGTACGACCGTTTATATGCTGCATTTTACGATTGCACTCGACCGATCACCAGAGGACTATATAAAACTTTTATCAAGTTTTCGCTGTAAATAAATTTGCATTTTTTTATTTTTCTTTATAATAAGCGACAGAAATCTTTGGAAAACCCTTGATTTCCCGCGTGGCGCCTTGGTAGAGCGGTTATACAGAAGCCTGCAAAGCTTTGGAGGCCGGTTCGACTCCGGCAGGTGCCTCCAGCACATCCAAACCCCCTCAAATAAGGGACTCTAACACCTCAAAGAGCTTTATTTTAAGCTCTTTTTTGTTATTTACAGAAAGTTCGAAAGTGGTGAAAGTAAAAAAACTTGCAAAAAATAGAGAAAAGTATATATTATAAGTGCCACATAATTTTAATTTTACCATTTTTACAAAAAATATTTTAAAGGGCAATTTATTATCACCCTTACTTGTTTTTTGTGAATGCACTGGTTTTATGCTAGTGTTTTTTGGTAAAATTACAATAAAATGTTGTGGCAAACATCTTGGGTAATAGATTGCCCTTTTTAGTTTGTTAATTTTTTAATTATGACAACATCTATCAAGACGGTTCACTGTCCATTTTGTAATGAAATAATCTCAGCAAAAGCTATAAAATGCAAACATTGTGGAGAATTTTTTAAAAAAAATAGGAATAAAAATAAAGGTATTAGTTTTTGAGAAACTATACAAAAAGCATATATAAATATTTTTAATTTTACTGGAAAAGCAACAAGGTCAGAATTTTGGTGGTTTTGGTTATTTAGTGTATTAGTAGGACTTGGAGCAGAAATGATTGATATGTCTATTTTTTGACGAGTCAATATTTTTTCTGGTCTTACCAGTTTTGCTACTCTTATTGTTGGTATCCCTTTTTTGTCGCTTTTTGTCAGAAGATGAAGAGATGTATGATTACCAATGTGGGTATATATACTCTGGTGAATTACTATTATTTTTATTCTTTTTTTGAAAATCAATGGAGTGGAGATGAGAAATAATATTTTTCTGACCCTTTTTATCGTATATTCTATAATGAGTTTTATTATTTTTATTGCTATGTTTTTCCCTTCAAAAGAAGGAAAAATAATAAAAACGGAACAACAAAAAGCAAAAATTATACTTATTACTGCTTGTATATTGGGTATTCTCATGTATAGTACACTTATTATTTTAGCATTAAAATAAAGAGATATTATAAAATAATAAAAATTTTCTATTTCTCAAAAAACCCTCAGTTATATAACTGAGGGTTTTTCTTTTCCCTTAAAAATCGCAAAAACTCCACTCAAAAAATATATTATACCATAAATCTTTCATATTATCTTGACAAAAATATATATTTGATTATTATTTACTTGCTAAATTTACAAAATAATTTCTAATTTAGTTTTTAAAAAATAAATACAAATTTTAAAAAATCTATTACTTTAAAATTGCTATCTTTTTGAGGGAAAGTAGTAGAATTTTTCGCAATTATAAGAATATTTGTCTCCTCTTGTTTTGTTTTTTTAAAAACCTTTGTTTCTCTTTCAAGATTTTCATCCGTTAATTCATAACAAACTTGAATATTTATCTGATCTTCAGGAATATAAAAATCAATTTCATCTCCATTTTTTTTAAAAAATACCTGCTTATATTTTTTTAATAATTCTAAAAAAACGAGATTTTCAAATGCCTGTCATAAGTTGGTTTTTGACGAGTATATCGCATTAAATCCAATATTATACAGTGCTATTTTTTTTGTAGCCTTTGTATTATAAAAATTTTCAAGCTCAAAAACATAAAATATATTTTTGATATACTCATAGTAGTCAAACAGGGTTGATTTTCATATCTTGATATTTTGTGATTTTAAGGTGTTGTAAATTTTACTTATATTTACATATTTTGTAAATCCGATCGTCAGACTTTTTAATAAAAACTTGAGTGCAACTTCATTTTCTATTTTATACCTCTCGAGCAAATCTTTATAAATCAAAACATCGAGATACGTTTTCAGGTTATCTGTTTTAAATAAAGGATTTTCCGATAATACAATTTCAGGAAAATTTCAAAATTTTAGAGTTGTTTGCAGAATATTATGCATTTTTGCTAAATCTCTTGTCGCATATTGTGACCGGAGCGGCATATCCAGAAATCAAAGAATTTCAGTAAAAGTCAAAGGGAAAACTTTATATTCAAAAACTCTTCCCCTAAAATGTGTGGAAAGCTCGGAACTTAATAATTTTGAATTACTTCCACTCAAAAAAATTTGGTATCATAAATTGTACAATCATAATACAAGCTCCTTGAAATTTGCAATATCCTGTATTTCATCAAACACAAAAAAGGGTTCTTTTTTGGGATACATTTCTTGAAAATCAAGAAGTATATTTTTATAATCAATGCTTTTTCAAGAATAGAGAGAAAAATCCAAAAAAACTACTTGTTCAATAACAATTTTATTATTTTGTATTAATTCCTTTATAAATTGTAACATTAAAAATGTCTTTCCAACCCTCCTTGGTCAAACAAAACTTACAATTTTTTTAAGCTTTAAAATATCATAATAAAAGTCATAGTCTCTTTTTTTTATATCAATATTTTTTATTAGATTTTGATTGTTTAATATTTCTTGTGAAAACTTACCCATAAGTATAAAATATTATAAAATGTACTTGTCTATAAGTATAATCTATTTTTTAAAAAATGCAAACATATTTATTTAATTTTACAAAAACTCCACCCAAAAAACATATTATACCATAAAACTTTCATATTGTCTTGACAAAAGTATATATTTTATTATTATTTACTTGCTAAATTTATAAAATAATTTCTAATTTAGTTTTTAAAAAATAAATACAAATATAAAAATATATTTTAGTATATGTTTTAATTTTGTATTTATGAAACTTATTATCCGGTCAAGAATCTTTTTTCTTCTCGCGCTTTTTGTGAGTATCACCTTTTTCAATAAAGATATTTTCGCTTTTTCTGATGTGGCAAACTCTGACTTCAAAGTTTATATTGAGCAGGCGCATAAAGCAGGAATAATCAATGGATACAGCGACGACACTTTCCGACCAAAAAACAATGTCACACTCGTCGAGGCACTCAAAATCGCGACAAAAACAGGAAATCGAAAAGATCTCGTCAAAAATCAAAAAAACACCGAAAAATGGTATACGCCGTACAAAAATCTCTATACACAAAAGGATTTTCAAAATGAGAAAATATTTGATGACAATGAGGCGATTTCACGGGACTTTGCGCTGTATATAATCTTACGACAACTCGATATAAAACTCAAAAACTTCACTTCTGAAAATAAAAATTTTGCAGATATTGACGAAAAATCTGTCTTTGCACCGTATGTACAGTTTGCAAAAGACACAAAAATCATCAGCGGATATAGTGATGGCACTTTTGGAGCGAATCAAAAAATCAATCGATGAGAATTTGCAAAAATGGTATGGAAAATCCTACGAGAAGACAAAGAAAAAATCCTCAAATCTTACCAAAAAATCTCACAATCTCAAAAAAATCTCATGTCAACTCCTGTCTACAAACTCTCACAATCCGAAATACGAAAAGGGCTTTTACAAGCGATAAATACATATAGACAAGCCAATGGAGTCGCACCGCTCAAAGCCTCAAAATCACTCGACATCATCGCCCTCGAATATGCACAAGATATGAGTGGGCGCGGATTTTTTAGTCATACTTCGCCAGACGGCAAAACTCTTGTCGACCGTGCACAGCAGAAAAAATACAAGGCCGTCACACTCGCCGAAAATCTCGGAAGATGACAAAAAACCATCGCACAAGTCATGCGAGAATGGAAAGCAAGCCCGACACACAATAAAAATCTTTTATTGCCAGATGTGACCGTCGTCGGATTTGGATATAGTAGCGGATATTGGGTGCAAGAATTTGCCAAACCACACACAGGTAAAGGTAATTTCACAGGAAGATTTGTCGCCAGAAGATAAAAAATTTAATCCAGAATTTCTCAAAATAAGCAATACTAAAAGATCCTGAAATAAATTCAGGATGACATTTCAGAGAGACGTATTTTCCACGAGTTGTTTAAAATTATTTTTCTAAAAACTCATGAATTTTTGTATCGACAGTGTCGAAAATCTCTGTCGAAAGTGTCGAAAACTCTGTCGAAGTAAACTTGGACAAAACCCAGTCACTGACTGACATATGAGCATGTCGACCAATACCGATTTTGAGTCGATGAAACTCACTCGTACCGAGTCGGTCAATGATATTTCGGATACCATTTTGTCCACCGTGGCTCCCCTTAGCTCGCAGGCGAACTTTGCCAAATTCCATGTCAATATCATCAGAAATGATGAGAATATCGCTCGCGGTGTCGAGTTTATAAAAGTTTACAATTTTTGCGACAGATTGTCCAGAGAGATTCATAAAAGTCGTCGGTTTGACGAGAATTATTTTTTCGCCAGCGATATTCCCCTCGCTGATAAGAGCGTCAAATTTAGAATTTTGCCACGTGTCAAAATCGTGAGCCTCGTAAAATAAGTCCACTAAAATGTGTCATATATTATGACGCGTTTTTTCGTATTGTTTTCCGGGATTGCCGAGTCAGATTATTATTTTCATATATATATGATCAGATTATTATTTTCATATATATATGATATGAGAAAATGGTTTTTTTTCAAGATTTTTATCTTACAAAGTAATTTTACAAAACCTCCTTAAAAAATTATTTCACTACAAAAGTAATTTCTGTCAATCGTTTTTTTCAAAAAAATGTCAAAATATTTGCATTTTAAAAAAAATTGTGCTACCATACTTATGTTTTATTTGTTTATTTTTTATGTATGTTTTCACTTGTTAAAAAAACATTACTTACTTTTGCTCTTTTAGGAGCGATGACTACCACTACTCTTGCGGGTGAAGCAGTCCGATTTGAGATTGAGGCACCAACTATGGCAAGTCTTGGTGAAACTATCGATGTGACCGTAAAAGCTGTCGACACCGATTGAAATGTCGATGCTGGATATCAAGGTTCGATTGTACTTGCTACCGATTATATCGGAGATGATATCTCAACCGCATGGAAAACTCTAAAATTCACAGATGAAAATGCCGGAGTTTATAAGATTGAAAAAGGGATTACTTTCAAAACTCTCATCGGAGATCGACAAATCAATGTAATCGATGTCAATGGAAATAACATCACTGGCTCAGTAAAAATTCAAATTGAAAAAGAAAAAAATGAGGAAGAAAAAAAAGAAAAAACAGAAAAAAAGAACACAGAACCAAAAACAGAAACCACAAAAAAGCCACTTATAATCCCGATGAATACCCAAAATCCTTGGATGGCTTTTCATATGGGAGTTGCAAATATGGGATTTGTATGGAAGGACCCGATTATCAATCAATATCTCGGATTTACGTCTGGTACTGTCTCAGCCCTTGACCGTGAAACCTACATCGATCAAAATGTCAAATACGAACTCTGTCTCCAAGAAATACTCGCAGAGGAAACTCTTGAAAACGAAAAGGATATGAGCACACTCAAAATGACTGCCAAAAAATGTGCAAAACAAGCCTATGGAACTTATTTTAATGGAAAATCATACACGACTCGGGAAGAAGTCCTTCTCCTGCTCAATGTGTATTTTGACACAAAAGTATACCTTACAGGAATCTTTACCGAGACAAGTTTTGTCGCACTAAAAAATAAAAATCAAAAATGGTACACACCTTTTATCGAAAAAGTAAAAAGTGACAATCAAGAATGGAAAGTAGCCAAAGAAATCTCTGATGAAGAAGCTTTTGCATTTTTCAATATGTATAAAAAATCGGACAAGAAAAAATCAAAAACTGAAATCCAGCTCAAAAATAAATATGAAAATATATTTTCTGCATTTGCGAGGGCTACCCCTTCTTTGAAAGGAGTACAAAATACAGCAGTAAAAAAGGAGGCACCGGTCGTAAATACACCAAAAAAAGAAGAAGTCAAAAAAGAAGAAATCGCTGAAATCATCAATCAAACACAAAAGAAAGAAGAAAATAAAACCACAACACAAACACAAAAAACTGAAAAGAAACAGGCAAGCACTGACAAACAACTCAGCAATCTCCTGTCTATATACAAAGAAATCAACTCAACCTATCCACGCGCCCTCGATGAGCTCGTAGGAATTCCATTCTTTAATAATAAAACTGGACAATATGAGGTCATCACACAAGAAGATGTCAACAAATTTAAAACGCAATTTAACACCGTCATAAAAAATAATTCTCTCACCCTTAACTAAAAAATATGGAAACTTCAAAATTTCTCTCACTCATAGAAGAAATCATCGATAAAAATATTTCTGATTTGCACCTCTCTACCGCACGAGCTCCTTTTATCCGAAATCAAACCGGAGAAATCGTCGAGGTCGAGAGTTTTGGGGCGCTATCAGCAGAAGACATCGAAAATGTCATCGCTATGCTCTATGGAAAGCCTTTTACAAAAACCTCCGTCGATGTCTCTTTTGAGCACAAAAATGTCCGATTTCGTGTCAATATTTTCCGTACGATTCACGGCATCACGATTTCTATGCGCCGGATTTTGTCAGTCATTCCAGATCCGAAAGATATTCTCCTGCCAGAATATATCCTCGATATTGCCAATACTGGAAAAGGACTCATCCTCGTCACTGGACCGACTGGAAGCGGTAAATCGACGACGCTTGCCACGATTGCCCAGCATATCAATAAAACCCTTCGAAAACATATCATCACCCTCGAAGATCCGGTAGAATTTGTCTACAAAAACGAAAAATGTCTTATCAATCAAAGGGAATATGGACGACATTTTGAGACTTTTGACGGTGGAATCCGCTCTGTCTTGCGAGAAGATCCAGATATCGTCATCGTCGGTGAGATGCGAGACCTCGAAACGATTCAGGCTGCTATCGAACTCGCGGAGAGTGGGCATCTCGTCCTTTCGACACTCCACACCAATGATACTGTGCAAACCGTCGACCGAATTATTCAGTCCTTTCCGAAGGAAACACAAAATCAAATCCGAATGCAACTCTCCCTCACACTCAAAATGGTCGTCTCACAAGTACTCATCCCAAAAGCCGATCACAGCGGACGAGTCGTCGCCCGAGAAATCCTCGTCAATAATGACTCCGTACGAAATCTCATCCTCCGTGGACAAACACAGCACATCTACTCAACTGTCGAGACTGCGAGTCAAGAAGGTATGATACTCATGGATCAATCTATCAAAAATCTCTTCAAAGAAGGACTTATCTCTGAGTATGATGCACTATACAGCATGCGAGACCGAGACCGACTGTATAGTGATTAAAAAAATAATAGTAAATGAAAAACTCCCAGTAAATTGGGAGTTTTTTGGTGGGGATTGGAGAGAGAGTAAAAAACCTCTCGATTTTGAGAGGTTTTAAAATTGAAAATAAAGTATACATTTTTATTTTTTAATCATATTGACAATCGTACGCAACAAACTTTGTCTTTTAGGAAACGGAAATATAAGTATGAACACACCAATAGCCAGTAGTGATTTTGGACTTTTTGTAAAGAAATTTGCAATTATTTCTTTTGTTTCCTCAGCTAAATCACCAAGCTCACTTATAATCTTTTCAACAGATATTCGATCACTTGCAAAATCCTTGACATCATCTGGAATGTAATCTGCAAGTGCTTCGAGTTTTTTTGGATCATTCTCAATCGCTTTATTCACTGTTTCTGCAAGTACATCAGAAATAATTTTCGCTGACTGAAGAAGTTTTGCCATTGTCATTCCATAAAGTCCCATTTTTTCTGGTAGACTCATATCATCTCCAAAACTAATTTTTCCACCCGATGCAATATAAAGTTTTAATATATCTTTTTGATTAAACTTTTTTGCGTCAATAAATTCTTTAACATGTTTCTTGTCGAGAAAACCAAATCTGTCACCTGGTCGTAGAAGCAAATCAAAATAATTTTTTCAAAATTTATTTAAAGATTTCAATGCTTGTTTGTCTTGTTCTGTGTATTCCGCTTGTTCCAAGGATTGAAAATTGCAATTTTCTTGTGTACAAGCTGTCTTTCATTTAGCTGGAAGTAAAATATCAATCAAAACTTTTTGTGTAACACCAAGAGATTGTGCCTTTTCGGCAAGTTCTCAGGTTATCTCAATGGTCCCGTCATCTTTCCTTCCGATAGAAAGGGCTTTATCATAAAAATCTGTTGCTGCTGTTTTCATTTTATCTGGTGCATTCAGTGGATTTAGGGTGACCATTTTTGATGTATCAAGGGTAGAGAAATATTTTAAAAATCCAATTTCACTCGAAGTAGAAACTAAAATATCTTGCAAAGTTGCATTTTCTATATTTTTATTTGGATGTGTTTCTTTATATTTTTTCGTGATATATTCTGAAAGAGCACTTTGCTTTCTATCTCCCTTTCGTGGAAAAAGCAGTTCAAAGATATATCTTTCTGCTTTTATAGTAGAGTCATTTATTGGTTTTTCAAGCAGAGCATTGAGTACCGAAGTATCTTTTTTTGGGTCTTTTTGAAATTCTGTATATTTTTCTTTTAATTGTTTATAAGTCAGTGAGTTGATTTTCGAATTACTAAGAAAAATATTTACTCCCTGATTTTCTGCCTCACTTGGTGCAATAATGGAAAATGCTTGAATAATAGCGCCTGAAATTATTTTTTCTTTTTGTTTTTCTTTAGTGGCAATTTTTTCTGGTTTATTTTCCCTATCAGCTGGCACCGGCAGTCCAGCATCTTTGAGTTCGTCTGCGGTCATATTATCTTGGATATCCGACATTTTGATGCCCATCGCTTTTGCAAAGATATTTGCAAAATATAAAAGAAAATTACTTTGTATTCATTCCCAAATATCTCATGATTTTTTTGCTTCGGATGCAGCCCGATATTTATCAGCTACCCATGCAGCATTAACTCCAGCCAATCCAAGCAATGTCGGAATCATTCATTTCTTTTTTGCATTTTCAAATGTCTGTTTCATCGGATTTCAAACCCCATTAAATATGTTTGTTATTTCTTTTTGTGCTTTTTTAGGAAGATTTTGCATGTCAGTTTTCATTATATCCGTCGCATCTTTTATTGCATCATTTGGATTATTTTTTCATATAGAGAGATGAAGTTGCTCGAGTTGCTCTCGTACTTCTTCTTTCGTTTCCATTTTTAAAATAGCATTTGACCACTCTCAAACCGCTTGTGTGATAGCATTTTGATCTTCATTTTCAAAAGCCTTTTGAAGAGCTGTATATGCTGCATTAGTTGCTGTTTTGATCTCGTCAGAGAGTGAGATTTTTATTGATTCAACATTTTTTTTAATTTGTTCAATACTATCGATTGGACTGTTTGTTGTCTCAATAGAGGTGTTATCAAGTGCCTCAGGTGAACGAGTCGTCGTAGGCTGATATGAGACAAAAAGTGTATTTTTATTTGTGTACATAGTTTATAAAATTAATTTTAAAATATGGCTTGGCGAGCAGATTCTGCAATAGCCATAGCAACATCTCCAGGAGAAGTAAGACTCTTATTATCAGAGTTTGCCACTTTGAGTATTGCGCTATAAATAATTCATCTTCCAAGTCCTGTACCGAAAATAAGCCAGTCTACATTTTCTGGTGTACCATTTGTAAATATTTCGATTCCAAGAGGAATTCATCGTGATGCCAATTTTTTCGCAATTTGTTTTGCAATTTGCATTTTTGTTTCCCCCGTACAAGCATGTCGCAAGTCCCCAATAGTCATTCCATACAAGAAATTTCGAATTCGTCCCGAAGAATATTTGGCTCCAGTTGTTATACCAAAATAATCTGTCACTCGCACTCACCAGTTGATAACTGGTATATTCCGTAAAGCCACTCCTCCATTCGACAATTTTTCAAAAAAGAGTTTTTTTTCAGATTCTGATCATGAAGTCGTTTTTCGTCAAATTCTTCATTTTTCAGCTTTTCGTGCCGTACCATGGAGTAGCATCATCATAGCAACTTTTTGGAGTGATTCTTCATCCCAGGTTCCCTCTCAAAGAACAACATTACTCATTATTTCTGCTCCACTAAAAGTAGTTCCAGCGAGTGCAATTTTTGCTCCTCATTTTCATACGACTCCTTTCATAATTCCTTCTCCTGGTTTTCTTATGAGTCAGAGTCATCTATAGAGCTGTTTCAAAATTCCATGTCCAGCACCAAACATGATACCGTCTACCCAAGCTGATGTATCCTTAAATGGATCTGAAAAATTTCAGCCATTCTCACGAGATTGGATTCATTTGACACTGAGATACCCAGTATTAAATCCTACTCACCACTTAGTTGCTCATTTTATCGCACTTCCTGTATATCTTGCAAATTTTCCAGTTCACATAAGTTTTCTCATTCGTGCGGCTAATCTCAAAAATCGAATAGATCCCACAGCATTCACAGCATAAGCACCAGCTCAAGCCGTGAGTACACCAGCCATAGTAGCAAAGAGTTCCCATGCTACAAATTCCAACATAGCTTTTGCTCAAATCTCATTTCTATCATCCCAATTATTCCACCAAAGCCCTTTCATATTACTATAAACGGTCGCAAGATCTCAAGAGATAGTTTTATTTTCTACTACATCTGACACCATTGTATGCATCAAGATATTTTTGATTCCCAGATCTCTTGAATCTTCAATTGCTGCTTCCACGAGTTTTTTAAGTTCTTTGTTTTGTTCATTGGTCAATGTCTCATTTTCTGGGATTTTCATTGAGGCTTTAATATTTTTCAATATTCAAGTTTGATATTCACTAGTTGAAAGCGCCTTATTCATTTTATCGATTTTTTCTTGAATATCCTCTTTCATATCACTATCCAGATTGAGTGCACTCGCGCTTTTGACAGCATCGCCAAGAATAGCTTTTTCATTGGTTTCATATTTTGACTGCAAATTTTTATCGCTTTTAATTAACATTTTTGCCATTTTATCTCCGATGATATCATAAGCCGCTCATCATTTATGTTTACCAAGAAGCCACTCAAAAGCCTTTGCAGTATTTTGAGAATTCGGATTCGAGAGATATTGCTTGACCGAATTATCAATATCTGCACCAGCAAGTGATCTATCGAGATTTTCAAATAATTTATTTATATCAATATCTCCATGAGTCAGACTTTGAAAATTAGATTGAAAACTTTTAGGTATTCTATCATCATCTTCAGTCTGGAGAGAAGACATTACTAATTGATATCTCTCTATTTTTGCAGCGTCAGTCTTGAGTGCCTCGATGATTTCTGGTTTTATTTGATCATAAAGATGAGTTTTTTCTCATGATTTTCCTCGAAGAACTGTACCGTCTTTTTCGACAACCAAAAGTGTTTGAAACACATCTTCCTCATTAAATTTTTCAAGCCTTCTTTTGAGTTCTTCTGGATCAGTGCTGGACATCTGCAAAGATGCTTGTTTATTTCCTTCAAATACGATTTCTTGAGCCTCATCGAGTGTGAGCTGTTGATATTTTGCAGTTTTATCAATTTTTTTGATTTTTGGATCTGCAAGAATTTCATCAATATAAATTTTAAGTCCTGATTTCAGTTTCGAATTTTCAAGTGCTTTTTTGACTTTTTCTCGCACTTTCACATCAGAAATAGACTGTAAAACTGTTTCTAAATCTTTTTTGCTTTGTACATTAGTCGTATCAAGTGCTTTTACTAATTGATGAATATTTACATCCGCAAGTGGTTTGATAAGTTCTTTTTCTATTTGAGTCCTTTCAGTATCACTCAGATTTGCAGTTTTTTCTGTTAATAATTGCATCACAGTAGTTGGAGCTGCTTTTTGTGTGTTTACAGAAGATGAAACTGTATTTTTTGTAGCCGTTCATTGAGATGTTCCTGTGTTTGTCTGACTAGTTTTTGCAGCAGTTTTATCCTGTTCACTTTGACTGAGATCGAGCCCCGCATTGGCTGCACCGATCCCAAGTATTCCTCCGACAGTTATGAGAGGATGTTTGAAAAAGGCATAAATCAAAGAAAGAAGCATACCGAGTCAAACTATATTTTGCTTTGCAAAATCTCCTTCAAAACTGGCAAATAAATCATGAACCCCATTGACAAATCCAGTAAAACTCGCTCCTACCATATCAAGACCTTTATCAAGGAATGGATTAAGTGTTTCTGCGATAAATTCATTTCCACCATGTTTTTCTGATACACTTGCAGTAGCCATGCTTCCAGTCTGATTTTGTACGACTTGCTGTTGGATTTGGCGGACAGTATTTCGCATTTCAGTCTCGACTTCATCACGGTGATCGAGCGACTGGACGAGATTTTTCATACGGTCGGTATCGAGCGTACCTGCGACGAAAAGCGATCCAAAAGTTTTTTTGAAATTTTCTGGTTTTTTAAGATTTTCAAGAGAAATTTTCTTTCATTTTTTCTCCATTGCATCGACTTTTTTATAGAAAGCTCCAGACTGGAGGACTTGATACAGAGGATCTTTATTTGCATCAGAGAGATCATTTCCAAGGCCTTTATATTTTAGATTTTCGAGGACGATGCTATTGACCATATCGGTCATATTTTTATGTGGTTTTCCACCTTTGAGCATGATGATTTTTTTATTTTTCGTCCCAAACCGGTCTTCTTCGATGTCGAAAGTGATTGTATATCCGCTTTCGGCTAAGATATCAAGAAACATCTTCCCAATCACACCGCGAAGGGCTGGCTGATAGGCTTTGAGTTTTTCTTTATTTTCTTTGGTGATGTAGGTGTCCCCGAGTTCGAGCCCTGCCCCCATTTGTAAAATCCTAAAAATTTTCTCAAATTCTCCACGGCTGGTTTCTTTATTTTCTTTCAAGATATTTCGAATTCCTGCCTCCATACGATCGATATAATCTCCTTGGAGAGTTTCTGCTGATTTTTTTGGAGTGGATTTTGGTCGCATCGGAGATTTTTTTGATGCTGACGCAGCAATTGCAACTGTCCCACCTTTTTCAATAGTATGAACATTATTAATATAATTTGATGTTTTCTTTTTAAAAGTATCGATAATCCCTTTAAGTCGAACATCTTTTTCTTCATACACACGCAAAAATGAAATATACGAATTTGTCTGTGCCATAATCTCTGCTGAATCAAAGCGCTCTAAATTATCAAAATAGGTTTGAATTTCTGTATATCGTTTTTCAAGAGTTTGAAAATCAGTCTCTTTTTTAAATTTTAGATCGATTTGATCACGGTATCCAGTAATACCTTTTGCTTTATCTCCTTTCCACATCAGCTTGATAGCTTGTTTATATTTTTGTACAAGTGTCTCAAAAGTCTCTGTATTTTGTTTCGTGCTTTCGAGCTTGATATTTGTATTTTCTGCTGTATTTGTTTCGTATGGATTTGAGCTTGTTTCATTGATTTCCAAGGGAATAATTATCTCCTCCTCACTGTTTTGGAGACTATTTTTCACATCAACCAAGAGTTGTTCTCGTAAATCCTTATTTCTTTCAAAAAATTCTAGTAAAGATTTTTGTTTTTCAGTAAGATTATCTACAGTAATGTTTTTTGCTTTTTCATACTCTGCTTTGAGCTCTGATAAAACCTTTGGATTTAACAATGAAAAAGAGTTTTTTAAAGTTTCTTTAAGTTTTCTTTTGTCATCAGATGTCAGTGAAGAGTAGCTTTCAATTTTTTTGAGCATTTCTGTGACATTTGTCGCCTTTACTGCCTCTGGTACAAGGGGATTTTCTACTCATTCTGGTACGAAAAAACTAAATATTTTTGTATGAGAAGTATACATTTTGTAATAAATTAAAATATAGATTTTCTTTATTTTATCATATTTTTTATATATTTGCAAATGAAAATTCAAGTTTTTTTGCAAGAAAAAAATCCAATCTTACAAGACTGAATTTTTTAAAAAATTTTTATATATCTTTTTCCATCACAAGTCGTGTCCTCATATCGAGTCGCCCGGTTTGGATAAGATTATTTTTATGTTGATACTGGCGAAGTGATTTGAGGACTTCGAGATCCATTACGCCGTCGACTTTTCCAGAGAAATATCATTTATTCACGAGAAATTGCTGGAGGAGATTGATGCCGTCAGAAGTATCTCCCATAGAACCCGTTTTGAAATCATCGACTTTATCTTTTATGGCTGTATATTTTTTGTGTTTTTCTGTGAGTGTTTTTGTGTCAGTATCTTTTGCTTCAGTACTTTTTGTTGGTTGGATTTTTGCTCGATTTTTATAGACTTCTGCAAATTTTGCTCGGGTTTTTGGTCCGTAGTAGCCAGCACCGTGTGCTTCTTTTGAAGTGACCACTTTATAGTCAAGTTGAAATTTCAAAACCATTACTTCGATATCGTCCCCCTGTGGCACATATCCAATTTCTGCAAATTTTTCGAGCGGTACCAGTCCGAGTGTCGTATTTTCTTCGGCTTTTTTCGTTGGATTCCCGATATTAAAGTTAATTGTATTGAGATTTAAAAACTGATAAAGACTTGGGTCTGTGACGATTTTTCCGCGGATATTTCGTCGTCCCCATTGTTTTGTGCGTTCGAGAGCCGCGTCACCGTGACCCATCCAGATATCGATTCTATCATTGTGAGTACCGTCTTTGCTGACTTTGATAGCACCGCCTCGATCATGGACACGCGTCAGTCCGAGTCCTTCAAAATAAATATATGTCCCAAAATCATATCCTCGTGGCGCTGCAATCATACCCGCATACACCGGAGTCCCATCAGCACCATGCGTTCATTTTCCATTGAGTCGGATGTCAGCTTCGTAGCTTCCTCGGTAGTAGTTTTGTTGTCCTTTTATAGGAGAGTAGTAGGCTGTTGCCTCAAAATCTTGCCAAGTACCATCTGCATGTGCCGCGTGTGCTGGGAAAGTCATCACTCCAAAGAGCGCAAGAAGGGAATAAAAAAATGGCCTTTTTTGAATTGATTTCAAAATAAAATGCCATATACGCACAGAAAAAGTCGGTTGGAGAGATTCTAAAATTTCTTGTTTTTTTGCATCAGATATACTGATTGTTTTCGCTGAAAGAAGCGAAGAAACTCGATCACTAAATCGTGATGTAAGCGTAGAAGTATGAATAAATTTATCCATTAAAAAATTTTTGAAATAAAGCAGCTCGATCATCTCTATTGCGATATTTACACGATGAGAGCAGGATACCTCAAAGCATGGTGCTTTGTGATGTGCATCTATGGTAGCCTATTTTTTAAAAAAATGCAAGAAAAATCGCTTGACAGAACATATTTTTTGTTCAAAAATACGAAATATTCGGATTTTTTTACGGTTTTTTTAAAAAATTTAATCGTTTGTTTTTCCTTTAAATATCAAAAGAAATACGATATATAACCACAGAAACACCTTTAAGGCAAAAGGTATTGTATAGAAAAAATAAAAAAACACAAAAAATTTTTTGCTTTTTTTCAATTCTTCTATATACTTGTCCCACACAAATCACTTTTTGTGATTTTCTTTTGTGGCGAATATAGCTCAGTTGGTTAGAGCGCCAGACTGTGAATCTGGAGGTCGTGGGTTCGAACCCCATTATTCGCCCCATTTTTGAATTTTGGAATTTTCTTGAATCTCTTGTCTGAACTCGATTTTTATATAAAAGTCAGGGTTCGAATCCGAGCGTTTTACGAGAAATGCGTTGAATCGCATTTCGAGAGTGAGGAGAGCGGTCGGCGGCGGAGAGCCGAGAACCCCATTATTCGCCCCATTTTTGAATTTTGGAATTTTCTTGAATCTCTTGTCTGAACTCGATTTTTATATAAAAGTCAGGGTTCGAATCCGAGCGTTTTACGAGAAATGTGTTGAATCGCATTTCGAGAGTGAGGAGAGCGGTCGGCGGCGGAGAGCCGAGAACCCCATTATTCGCCCCATTTTTGAATTTTGGAATTTTCTTAAATCTCCATTATTCATCCCATTTATTATGAGTTTTTAGTAGATAATAGAAGATAGGTTTTAGAGAAGAAAATCGGTTTGTCGGGGGTTTGGGGGTAAAAACTGTCTGAGTCAGATGAAGATCTGTACAATAAATGAGCGTAAGCGAACGAGTTTTTTTACCACCAAGACTTTTGATACTTTTGGTCACAAAAGTATATGACAAATGAAGCATTTAATTTTTCTAGTACTTTTATCTTAAATTTTTCTATAAACTTTTTACTCATTTTTCGTAGAAATTTTCCTTTGATGGTCAATCTATAAAAATTTCCTTTTTATTCCGTAACACACGGCAATCAGAGAAAAATATTCTACTTTTATTTCTTAATTTTTTATTTCTTATGGCAGATTTTGCTAAGGATCTCGCACAAGTAGATCCTGTTCACTCGTATGACATCGGAGAAGTTGTCACTGGTACCGTTCTTGTTTCTGATCAAAAAATGATCCTCGTCGATCTTGACGGTCAATTCACTGGTATCATCACAGGAAATGATATGCAATCTTCAACAGAAGATACCGGTGCTATCAATCCTGGTGATAAAATCGAATCAATTATTATTGCAAACGATCCACACTCTGGTCTCGTGCATCTCTCACTTCGAAAAGCCAGCCAAGCAAAACTTATCGAAAAACTCTACTCAAACTTCGATACAAAAGAAATCATCACAGTTATTCCAAACGAAGCAAACAAAGGTGGTCTTCTTATCGATCTTGACGGTATCAAAGGATTTATCCCAGTTTCTCAATTGACACCTATCCACTACCCTCGTGTAGAAAACGCAAATCCAGAAAAAATTCTTGAACACCTTGGAAAACTCGTCGGAAAACCTTTCCAAGTACGAGTCATTAACCTCGACCAAAACGGAAAGAAAATCATCTTCTCTGAAAAAGCAGCCATCGAAGAACAACGATCAAAAACACTCTCTTCTATCAAAGTTGGAGATGTGGTTGAAGGAAGTGTTTCAGGTATTCTCAACTACGGGCTTTTTGTCACTTTCAATGGAATCGAAGGACTCGTTCATGTTTCTGAAATTGACTGGGGACACGTCAACAATCCACACAAATACGCTAAAATCGGGGATAAAGTCACTGTACAAATCATCGGAATCGAAGGAGAAAAAATCTCTCTCTCTATCAAACGACTCCAAGACAATCCTTGGAAGGTTCTCTCTGACAAATACCAAGTCGGTGATGTCATCGAGGCTCCAGTGCTCCGACTCTCTCAATTTGGTATCTTCCTCGAACTCGACGGAGGTGTCTCTGGGCTCATCCACCTTTCTGAAATCGATCCAGAAATGATGGAAGGAATCGAAGATAAAGTACATGTTGGTGAACTTATCCAAGCACGAATCATTACTTTTGATTCTCAAGCAAAACGAATCGGACTCTCTCTCAAATCTCTCGGTATCGAAGGAGAAGAAGTCAAAAAATCTCCAGCAGCAAAAAGAAAAGATGCAGCAGATGCTGCCGCAAAAGCTGCAAAAGACGGAGAATAATTTTATTTTTCAAACTTCTAAAAAACACAAGGAATTTTCCTTGTGTTTTTTATTAATTACCAAACAGGGCACGAGTCACGCGACAATTCTCTAACCACAAATTGTCACGTCACTCATGCCCTGTTTTTTTCTTTTTCTTCTGTCATTGTGAGCCGTAGGCGTGGCAATCTCTGACTATGGAGATCACCACGCTCTGTTTCACTGCGCTCGCGATGACACAGACTTTGGGAGTCCAAACTCAATTCGTCATTCTGAGTGTTAACGAAGAATTTCTTCTTTCTTCTTTCT
>JAGYHI010000009.1 GCA_018457335.1 Candidatus Altimarinota bacterium
GTAGAAATCTAATATGGTTTATCAAGTGGCAAATTCTGGAAAAAAGAGGAATCAATCTACAAAAGTAGAAATCTAATATGGTTTATCAAGCATATGTGCTTATAATAGCACATTTTATCTACAAAAGTAGAAATCTAATATGGTTTATCAAGAGATACAAAGCCTCGAAAGCCAGTTGTATCTACAAAAGTAGAAATCTAATATGGTTTATCAAGGGAATAGCAATATCATAACAAGTATATTGATCTACAAAAGTAGAAATCTAATATGGTTTATCAAGAAATAGTGCTGGGGTAATTTCGACAGATCTACAAAAGTAGAAATCTAATATGGTTTATCAAGCCTCTCCATAGGAGAAAAAGACCTTGATCTACAAAAGTAGAAATCTAATATGGTTTATCAAGTGGAGATATTGAAAAAACTCTCAGCAATCTACAAAAGTAGAAATCTAATATGGTTTATCAAGAACATACCAAAAAATTCTCGAACAAAAATCTACAAAAGTAGAAATCTAATATGGTTTATCAAGTTTATTGAATTGTGTTTTTACAATCGATCTACAAAAGTAGAAATCTAATATGGTTTATCAAGGAAATGATGGCTATACAGGGGTATACTTATCTACAAAAGTAGAAATCTAATATGGTTTATCAAGAGGAAGAATGGCTCGACAATGATTTTTTATCTACAAAAGTAGAAATCTAATATGGTTTATCAAGGTTGTGTTCTTCCTTGAGAAACTCCTATCTACAAAAGTAGAAATCTAATATGGTTTATCAAGTTTAAAATCATCAGATATTTTCTTTTTATCTACAAAAGTAGAAATCTAATATGGTTTATCAAGCCGTTAGAAAGTTTTCCATCTTTAAAAATCTACAAAAGTAGAAATCTAATATGGTTTATCAAGTTTATTTATTATGCTTACTCACTTACATCTACAAAAGTAGAAATCTAATATGGTTTATCAAGATGATGATAGAGACGAAACATTCATAGAATCTACAAAAGTAGAAATCTAATATGGTTTATCAAGATCAAATCTGCTCTCTTTTTAGCAAAAAATCTACAAAAGTAGAAATCTAATATGGTTTATCAAGACAACTATACTTCAAGAGAACTTTTTTATCTACAAAAGTAGAAATCTAATATGGTTTATCAAGGGAACGAGTTAAGGCAATGAATAAGCTATCTACAAAAGTAGAAATCTAATATGGTTTATCAAGAAGTTTGTCGGTGAGTCCTGCAAGAGATCTACAAAAGTAGAAATCTAATATGGTTTATCAAGAGGGATTCAACCGAGTGACCAACCTCAATCTACAAAAGTAGAAATCTAATATGGTTTATCAAGCTGTCCTCCAAGAGGGCGAAATCATCATCTACAAAAGTAGAAATCTAATATGGTTTATCAAGTTGCTATGGTGTACGGAGCGTTCAAAATATCTACAAAAGTAGAAATCTAATATGGTTTATCAAGAGCAAAAATAAGGTATATAAGCCAAAAGATACAAATATATCTCAAAGAGGAGAAATATGACTTTCGGCTTATATAAGAGAAAAATTGTCTTTTCGAAAAAAATTAAGACTGAGGTTTGCAAGATACTTTGATAAAAAATATAAAGATTTCCACCTTTTTTTACAAAAAGGTTTGATTTCTACAAAAACAAACATGTAAAAGTACACATGGACACTATATTCAAGAACCAGAAAAAATCAAATTTTTATACAAAAATATATTCTAAATCATCATTAGCAGCATATCCATACCGCACAATTTGTTTCTCATTTGGAGCCGAAATGGGTACAATAATAACACTATCAGTTTTTCAAAATTTTTCTTCAAAATTAGCTTCAATTTCAGCACAAATAATACTTAAAAGTCGCTGAGAATTATGAATTTCATAAACACTATATTGCACACGATGCCCATATTTACGAATAAATTTTGAAAATTTTGTACGAATCTTATCATCCGCAATATCATAAGAAATTAAAAGCATAATCTATGAAATAAGAGAATAGGGAAGGGGGCGAGAAGAATCTCAGACATATCGATACAAAGCGTATACATAATCATACATCATCTTTTTATTTTCAAGAATGGCTTTTGAAAAAATATAGCTATACTTCCCAATGTATTTTGGTTTGATATAATACATATTATTTTTGCATCAAAAGTCTTTTGGATTTATTTGTCAAAGATTGTATGCCTTTCGCAACGCCTTGTCTATGATAACTCGGAAAGGTTCTTGTACATCACAAACCAACGATTTTCTCTGGAAATATCTCGTATGAAAAAATCACTCATAAATATCAAATCCATAAATCGAAAGCAGTCCTTCAAGAAAATGGAACAGATAAGTATATCCCATATCTAAAAGTGTATTATTTATATCAATTTTTGTACGTGGATATCGTCCCATCCAATCCATATCCCTATAAAAATTATGAAAAAAATATTTTGCAGCATTTCATTCTATACCTAGGAGAGTATTTAAATCGCTTGCAATGACACTTTCACCAGCAAGATAATGTAATTTCTTAGCTATTCATTTATAGATTTCTTTATTGTTTCTTATACTCTTAAGAGTATTTTCTTGATTTAAAATTTTATTTGAAATACAATTATTGGCTATTTTTTGTTTTTCTTTTTTATTGCCAAAAAGTTCATATTGCTTGGCTCGAAGTTCGATATTTCCATTTGTATGAAGTCGTATAGTCGTGATAGGCCGCAAATTTTTTCTAAAAAGCACAAGCGAAACCCCAAAAGATTGGAGCTTTTCAAGAAGTTTTGTCGTGATAGTCGCTTCTCAAATCAAAAAAATACAAAAAACTTTATAAAGAGAAGTCTGCTCGATGATTTTTCCGTCCTCTTTTATGATGATGTTTTCATTTGCAAATTGAAGTCACCGAAGTTGATGAGAAAATATGATTACAATCTGCTTTTGCATAAAATCTGGTGAAGAAAGCATAAAAATAAAATTAAGAAATAAAATTTTTCTGACATAATTTTCTGTAAATACATTTTTTACATTTATTTTTATTAGTTATACTCTTATCAGTATTTATATAATACTCTCTAAAGTATTTTAAAAGCCTCTTAAACTTATTCTTTTCTTCAAAATTTGGAAACGGAATCGGATATACTTTATTGTCTTCCATCGAATACAATCGAAGATTTGTGACCACATATCACATTTCAGAAAGACAAAAATATTCTCCATACAGTTGCCAAATATAACCCTGATATATTTTCTTGATTTTTCGCTTTCGCTCGGTGAGAATCCCAGTTTTTAAATCAAAAGTATCAATTTTCCCAAGAATTCCATATTCATTTGAAACCACATTCATTCCTTGTAAAATCGTCTTTCGAGAAGAATATTTCCCCATATCAACTGCCTTATGTGCTTCAGTACCGAGCACCTGGTCAGTAGTCTGATACAATTCTTTTTGATAATTATCATAGATATGATGGTAATATAGCGACCGGGGACAGAAAATAAAATCATTAAGTGCTGAAAGAAGGATATACGAATGCATAAAAGAAAAATTATGACTTATTTTCTATCATTTTAGCACAATTTTTTAAAAAAAGAAAGAGATTTTTTGAGAAAAAAGAATTTGATTTTTTATCGTCCAAGACTATAATGAATTATATTTTATTTCCTAATTTTAAAAAATTATGAAAAATTTTCAAAACTTTACAAATTTGTATGAATTGAGTAAAACTTTGAGATTTGAGCTGAAACCAATTGGGAAAACAGAAGAATTGTTAAAGGAAAATCATATTGTTGAACTTGATAAAAATAGAAGAAATAGTTATCAAAAAATTAAACCATATTTTGATGCACTTCATCTTGATTTTATCAAAACAAGTTTGGCTGAACCAAATTTAAAATTTGAAGCTTATTTTGAAAGCTATAAAAATTTTTTAAAAGATAAGAAAAATAAAACTGTTATAAAGCAAAAAGAAAATTTAGAAAAAGATTTAAGGAAACAAATTGATGAACTTTTTGATATTGGAGCAAAAAGATATTTACAAAATTATTCAGATATAAAATTCAAAAAACAAGATAAAGATTTTTTGTATGAAATCTGAATTTTTGAGGTTTTATGAAAAATGTTTTTTGGTGATGAAACAACTCATATTACAAATCCAGAAACAGGGGAAATTATGACAATTTTTGATGGTTGGAATAGGTGGCTTGGATATTTTACAAAATTTTTTAATACAAGGAGAAATTTTTATAAGTCTGATGGGACTTCCACAGCAATTGCAACAAGGATTATAAATGATAATTTAAAAATATTTGCAGATAATATCTTGATTTTTGAGAGAATAAAAGAAAAAGTGAATTTTTCTCAAATAGAAAAAGACTTTGGAGAAAATCCAGAAAATATTTTTAAGCTTGATTTTTATAATTCTTGTTTTTTACAAGAGGGAATTGATTTTTATAATAAAATTATTGGTGGAGAAACTTTGGAAAATTGAGAAAAATTACAAGGTTTAAATGAATATATCAATAAATATAGGCAAGATTCAGGAGAAAAACTTCCATTTTTCAAAAAATTACAAAAACAAATTTTGAGTGAAAGAAAGGAAAGTTTTATTCATCAAATAGAAAATGAAAATGAATTTGAAATTATTTTGAGGAAATTTTTTGAAGTTTCAAACAAAAAAGTAGCATATTTAGAAGATATTTTTTCAGATTTGAAAAAATATACTGATGAACAATATAAAGGAATTTATTTGAATAAAATTGCATTCAATACACTTTCTCATAAGTTTTTTGCAGATGTTTTGGAATTTGAAAAATTGTTATTTGAAGCCTTGAAAGCTGATAAAAATTTTGCTTGAAAATACACAAAAAAAGAAAATAAATACAGTTTTCCTGATTTTATTCCTTTGTATTTTATAAAAAATGCCTTGGAAAATCATAAGGCAGAAGAAAAAATTTGGAAAGAGAGGTATTATACTTGAGAAGAAAATGAAAAATGAATTATCAACCTTGACTCAAAAAATTTTTGGGAAGACTTTTGTGATATTTTACATTTTGAATTTAAGAGTATTTTAGAAAAAGAAATTATAAATGAAAATGGGGAAAAAATCACTATTTGATACAATATTTTTAAAGAAAAACTTGCTAAAATTTTAGAAAAAGAGGAATTTTCTTTATGAGAAAAAGAAAAAATCATTATTAAAGATTTTGCTGATAATTCAAGGATTTTGTATAGTTTTTGAAAATATTTTGCTTTGGAAAAATGAAGAAATTGGAATGAAAATCTTGATTTGGAAGACAGTTTTTATGAAGGGGAAAATGGGTATAAAGACAATTTTTATGAAAATGCTTATGAAGAAATTATTGGTTCTTATAATTTGATGAGAAATTTTATTGCAAAGAAACCTTGGAGTGATGCAAAAAAATGGAAATTAAATTTTGAAAATTCAAGTTTGCTTTCAGGTTGGGATAAAAATTTTGAGAGTAATGGTTCTTATATTTTCAAAAAATGAAATAAATTTTATCTTTGAGTGATAAATGGGACAAAACCTGATGGAGAAATTTTGGAAAATTTGAAAACTTCTTGAAAAAATACAATTAAGAGGTTTGTTTATGATTTTCAAAAACCTGATAATAAAAATATTCCAAGAACTTTTATCAGGTCAAAATGAGATAGTTTTGCACCAGCAGTAGAAAAATATAATCTTCCAGTAGAAGATATTATAGATATTTATGATGCAGGATTATTTAAAACAGAAAATAAAAATAATTCAGATTTTAAAGAATCTCTCAAAAAAATGATTGATTATTTCAAACTTTGACTTTCAAAACACGATTCTTACAAGCATTATAATTTTGTTTGGAAAAAATCAGATGAATATGAAAATATTGCAGATTTTTATAGAGATGCAGAAAAATCTTGTTATAAGCCAAGTTGGGAAAATTTGAATTATGATGAAGTTTTGAAATTAGTGGAAAACAAAAAAATGTATCTTTTCCAAATTTACAACAAGGATTTTGAACTCGATGAAAGTTTGCAAAATGAGGATTATATTTGTAAAATTCGTTGAAGTAAAAATGTTCATACTTTGTATTTTGAATCTTTATTTAGTCCAGAAAATATAGACAACTCAAATGGAGTTGTAATGAAACTTTCTTGATGAGGAGAGGTATTTTTTAGGCCAAAAGTTTCAGAAGAAAAACTTGGAAAAAAGAAGGATAATAGCTGAAAAGAAATTATAAATCATAAAAGATATGCTGAAAATAAAATGTTTTTACATTTTCCTATGCAACTGAATTTTAAAGAAAATGTAAGTTGAAATTTTAATGAAAAAATCAATAAATTTTTAGCAAATAATCCTGATATAAATATTATTTGAGTGGACAGATGAGAAAAACATTTAGCCTATTTTTCTGTTATTAATCAAAAATCTGAGATTTTGGAAAGTTGAAGTTTAAATTATATAGAAAATTTTGATAAAGACTGAAATCCAATTTCAAAACTAGAGAAAAAAATTGTAGAAGTAAAAGATAATGAAGGAAATATTGTGGATTATAAATTACAAGAAACAGGGAAAGGTGTTGAGTATACTGATTATGCTTTACTTTTGGAATTAAAAGAGAAAAAGAGGAAATTACAAAGACAATCTTGGAAAGAAGTTGAACAAATCAAGGATTTGAAAAAATGATATATTTCAGCAGTTGTAAAAAAATTAGCAGATTTAGTGATAAAATACAATGCAATTATTGTATTTGAAGATTTGAATATGAGATTTAAGCAAATTAGATGAGGAATAGAAAAAAGTGTTTATCAACAATTGGAAAAAGCCTTGATTGATAAGCTGAATTTTTTGGTAGAAAAAAATGAAATAAATCCTGAAAAAGCAGGAAATTTATTGAAGGCTTACCAACTTACAGCACCAATTGAAACATTTAAAGATATGGGGAAACAAACTTGAATAATTTTTTATACTCAAGCAAGTTATACTTCAAAAATTGACCCAATTACAGGTTGGAGACCAAATTTGTATTTGAAAAAGCAAAATGCAGAGAAAAATAAAGAAAATATTTTAAAATTTGATGAAATTATTTTCAATTTAGAAAAAAATAGATTTGAAATAAGTTATGATTTGAAGAACTTTATTAAATCAGAAAATGCAAAACTTCCAAGCAAAACAAAATGGACAGTTTGTAGTTGTGTAGAGAGATTTTGGTGGAATAGAAATTTGAATAATAATAAGGGTTGATATGACCATTTTACTGATATAACCTTGAACTTAAAAGAATTATTTGAGAAATATGATATAAATATTTCAGAAAATATTTTAGAACAAATTAAGAAACTTGAAACCTATTGAAATGAAAAGTTTTTCTCTGATTTTATATTTTTCTTTACTCTAATTTGTCAGATTAGAAATACAAATAAAGATGAAAAATGAAATGAAAATGATTTTATTCTTTCTCCAGTAGAACCATTTTTTGATAGTAGAAAAAGTGAAAAATTTGGTAAGAATTTGCCTAAAAATGGAGATGATAATGGGGCTTATAATATTGCAAGAAAGGGGATTATTATTTTGGAGAGAATGAGTGAGTGGAGTAAGCAAGATATGGAAAAATACCCAGATTTATTTGTAAGTAATAAAGATTGGGATGAGTTTGTTAGAGGGGAGTAACAAGGGAAATTTTAATTTTTAATTTTCAAAAAATTATGTTCTGTTGGAAACAACTAAACAAAAATCCAAAATCTGCAGAAAAACTGAAGTGAGCAATATTCTGAGTAGTTACATGAGATGCTCTTTGAGTGCCTTATGAATTTAAAAGTGCTGAAGAAATTGCTGAAATTTGAGAAATAAAAATGATAGATGGGGGTTCCTGGAGTCAACCAATTTGAGCTTGGTCCGATGATAGTAGTCTCACTCTTTGTCTCCTCGAAAGTCTTGCAAATTGATACAATCTAAAAGATATTGCTGAAAAATTTATCCTCTGGAAAAATAATAAAATCTGGAATGCGAGTGATTATGTTTTTGATATGTGACTTAATACAAGTCGATGAATCGACGATTTAATTCGAATTTTTGAAGAAGGAGATTTTGAATGCTTAAAATACCTCAAAAATGATGAAAATATATATTCAAATGGAAATGGAAGTTTGATGAGAATTTTACCGCTATTATGGGAAATACGATGAAAATCCTTAAAGCAACAATTTGAACAAATTCATGAAGTCTCTGCACTCACACATCCTCATACAATCTCTGCAATTGCTTGCTTTATCTATCTTAAAATCGGAGAAAAAATTTTAGAATGAAAAGAAAAAAATGAAGCCTATCAAGAAACAAGAAAAGAAGTGAAAGAATTTATTGTCTCCAAGAAAATTAATCCAGAATTTAGAGAAGAATTTGCAAACATACTAGATGAGGATATTAAAACTATTCATAAAAAATCACTTATCTCTTCATGATATGTTGTAAAAAGTTTAGAAGTTGTTTTGTATTGTTTTTTAAAGTATGATTCTTACAAAGATATTGTTATCGAAAGTATAAAATTTTGATGAGATACGGATACAGCAGCTGCAATCTGATGAGGACTTGCAGGACTCTACTATGGATTTGAAAATATCCCAAAAGAATGGCTCCAAAAAATACGGAAGTATAATGAAATAGAAAAATGTATATCAAATTATCAAAAAATATGCTAAAATTTTAGCATATTTTTATTTACCTCCTCAGTGCTTCTCTTTCTTTTTTTAAAAAAATTTATATAATACAATTATTATTTTTCATTTTACAAAACTATGCTCACTGATATCCAAATCTCACAACAAACCAAACTCAAACCTATCACCGAAATCGCAAAAATGCTCGATATCGCATCAGAAGATCTCGAACTCTATGGTGATCATAAAGCGAAAATCAAAAAATCCTACCAAGAGAAAATTACAAACAATCCTGATGGGAAACTTATCCTTGTGACAGCGGTCAATCCAACACCTGCGGGAGAAGGGAAGACGACGACGACTATCGGGCTCGGACAGGCCATGTGGAAAATTGGCAAAAAATCTACAATTTGTCTGCGTGAGCCATCGCTCGGTCCGGTTTTTGGAATGAAGGGTGGTGCTGCCGGTGGTGGGTACGCACAAATTGCTCCGATGACGGATATTAACCTGCATTTTACGGGAGATTTTCATGCGATCACTTCAGCTCATCTCCTCCTCTCAGCTGCGATTGACAATCATATTTATTGGGGAAATGAGCTTAAAATCGATCCTCAGAATATCATCTGGAAGCGCGCGTATGATGTCAATGATCGCGCTATGCGACGATTTTCGTACTCGGCAAACGGCAAGAGCGAGAATACCCAAAAGGGAAGTACGATGATTACCACGGCCTCAGAAATTATGGCGATTTTTTGTCTGGCAAGCGATATTCATGATCTCCGCGAGCGACTCGGAAATATAATTTTCGCATACAATACAGATGGTGAACCACTCTATGCTCGTGACCTCAAAGTCCATGGTGCGATGACAGTACTCCTCAAAGATGCAATTCAACCGAATCTCGTCCAGACGCTCGAAGGGACGCCTTGTATCGTTCATGGTGGTCCTTTCGCGAATATTGCCCATGGTTGTAATAGTCTGATCGCCACCAAAATGGCACTCAAAATGTCGCCATACACTATTACAGAAGCAGGATTTGGGTCAGATCTCGGAGCAGAAAAATTCTTCGATATCAAGTGTCAAATCGGAAATCTCAAACCCGATGCTGTGGTTCTCGTCGCAACAATCCAATCTATCAAATACAATGGAGGAGTATCTGTCAAAGATCTCAAAGAAGAAAACGCAGAAGCTGTCAAAAAATGACTTTGCAACCTCGAAAAACACATCGAAAACCTCCAAAAATACAACATACCCCTTATAGTATCTCTCAATAAATTCCATACAGATACAGACGAAGAAATAAATATTGTAAAATCCCTTTGTGAAGAGAAAAATGTAAAATTTGAAATTGCAGAATGATTCGCAAAATGAGGCGAAGGAATGACAAATCTTGCAAATACTCTTGTGAGTATATTAGAAAAAAATGAAGCAGATTTCACGCCACTCTATAATACTAATGAGAGTATAGAAAATAAAATCCTCAAAATCGCAAAAGAAATCTATGGAGCTGATGGAATCGAACTTTCAGAAACCGCTCAAAAATCCCTCGGAAAAATCGAAAAACTTGGATTCACAGATACTCCAGTGTGTATAGCAAAAACTCCAGTATCTTTCTCAGACGATCCAAAACTCATCGGACGACCAGAGAATTTCACACTCAAAATCCGAGATATTGTCCTCTCGGCAGGGGCTTGATTTATTGTCGTTATTGCTGGATCTATTATGACGATGCCAGGACTCGCTCGAAAGTCAAATTTTGAGAAAATTGATATCGATGAAAATGGGGAAATCGTAGGACTCGACTAGACTTTTTCAGAAAAATCCATATACTCTATACTGTATTTTAATTTACAAAAAATGAACACAAACAATGAAATCCAAATCTACACCTCAAAAAGTGGAGACATCGAACTGCAAGTCAAACTCAAAAATGAGACAATTTGGCTCAATCGAGAGCAAATGGCTCGACTTTTTAATCGTGATATCAAGACGATTGGAAAGCATATAAACAATATTTTCAACGAGGGAGAACTCGAAGAAAAATGAACTGTCGCAAAATTTGCGACAGTTCAAATGGAGGGCGAAAGAGAAGTGAAAAGGGATATAGAATTTTATAATCTCGATGTCATCATCTCGGTCGGATACCGCGTAAAATCCTTTGAAGGGACACAATTTCGAATCTGGGCAAATAAAATCCTCAAACAATATATCATAAATGGCTACGCAATCAACAAAAAACGCCTCGAAGAAACTGGCTACGACGAACTCCAAAAAACTTTGCAAATTTTTCAGAAAACTTTAAAATCTCAAAACTTGACTTCGAGTGAGGCCTTTTGACTCCTTGATATCATTACAAAATACACAAACAGTTGGCTTTTGCTCCAAAAATACGACGAGGATGATCTCAAAGAAAACGGAAAAACAAAGCAAATCAACTACAAACTCGAAGCCAAGGAAGCCTATGAAAGTCTGGCTGAACTCAAAACAAATCTCATGCGAAAACATGAAGCAACAGAACTGTTTGCCAATCCTCGAGAAGAAAATGTCCTCGAAGGAGTTTTTGGGAATATTTATCAGACTTTTGACGGAGTAGAACTCTACCCGAGTCTTGAAGAAAAAGCCTCAAATTTGCTGTATTTTATCATAAAAGATCATCCTTTCTCTGACGGAAACAAGCGAAGTGGTGCCTTTCTTTTTATCCTTTTTCTCGCAAAAAATAAAATCCTTTTTGATGAATTTGGAGACAGAAAAATCAATGATCGAGCCCTCGTCGCAATTACACTTCTTATCGCCGAATCTGACCCAAAAGACAAAGAAATAATGGTAAAACTCGTTTTAAATTTGATAAATTAAAAATTTATGAAACAAACATTTTTACAAAAAACAAAAAGATTTTTTGAACCATTAAAGAAAGATAGAATGGTTTATTTTGAAAGATTTATAACAACTTTTTTATGAGCAGTTGATAGAATAATTCATATTGTCTTTTTAGAAAGAATAGTTTATTATTTGGAAAATCAAAATAATTCTTCATTTTTTATAGTTTTAAATGTATATATATTATATATTTTTTTATATTTTATTTTTCAGATTTTTTCTATATGAAAATGATTTCCAAAAGTTCCAAATACTGTTTGAAAATTTGTTCAAAATATGTATTTAAAAAATTTTTTAAAAATTGATAATAATTATATTGAAAGATATTGAACTTGAAGCCTTGTTTCTATAATAAATACAGGAATACAAAAATGGTGAAATTTAATAAATTTTTTCATTAGAGAATTTGTAGGTATTATTGTTGCTTTCTTTTTTACTTGATATATGTTATCAAAAAATAATTCTTTGTTTTTTACTGTTTTTATTTGTTTTTATTTTATTTTTTACATTATTTCATATTTTTTAAATTTAAAGATTTTGAAATATAGAATGGAAAGAAAAATAAATAGTTTACACCATTCAAAAAATGTAGTAAAAATTTTGATGAATAAATCTGAAATTTCTCAAAATAATAAAATTTGAGTTGAATTGAAAAATCTAGAATATTATGATAACAAACAAATAGATAATTCAATAAAAATGGATAAATATCTACAAAGCATTTTTATATGACCTAAAATGATTACAAATATATGAATTGTTCTAATATTTTATTATTGTTGAAATTTATATTTACAAGGTAATTTAAAAATTTCATTTATCATTTGAGTTGTTCCAATTTTAATTATAATGAAGACAGAAATAACAAAATGAATACAATTTTTAAATGATTTTACAAGAGAATTTACAGATGTAGAAAAACTCTGGGATTTTTTTGATGAAGCACCACTTATAGAATGATATGACAAATGAAAAGAATTTATCTACAAAAAATGAGATATAGAGTTTGAAAAAGTATCCTATGAATATGTAAAATGAAAAAATATACTGGAAGACTTTTCATTTAAGGTAAAATGATGAAGTATCACAGCCTTTGTCTGACCAAGTGGATGATGAAAATCAACAATGGCAAAATTAATTTGATGATATATTCAAGCAGATAAATGAGAAATATTGGTTGACTGACAAAAATTATCAGAAGTATCACTAAAAAGTTATTATAAAAATATCTGATACTTAACCCAAGAACCAAGTGTATTTGATGGAACAGTGTTGGAAAATCTAACATATGCAAGAGATAATGAAGTAAGTGAAAAAGAAATAAAAGAAGCAATAGAAATGGCTAAATGTGAATTTATCTATGACCTACCAAATTGACTAGAAACAGAGATAGGAGAAAGATGAGTAAAACTATCTTGATGACAAAGACAAAGATTAGCAATAGCAAAAATAATATTAAAAAATCCAAAAATAGTTATTTTGGATGAACCAACATCAGCACTAGATAGTTTCAGTGAAGAACAAATAACCATTGCATTAAATAACCTATTTAAAGAAAGAACAGTAATAGTAATAGCTCATAGACTACAAACAGTAAAACATGCAGATAAGATATTTTTAATAGAAAATTGAAAGATTACAGAAGAGGGAACACATACAAGTTTACAAGAGAAATGATGACTTTATGCTAAAATGTTGGAGTTGCAAAGTGGGTTTTAGGGTATTTTTGAAGAAGAAAAACTGGAAATTTTAAGAAAAAATAGTATAATCAAATTATAATTTATTCTCTTACTTTTTATACTTTATGGCAGCAAAAAAAATCAAAGTCGAACTCCTCCAAGATATCGCTCATCTCGGGCGAAAAGGGGACATCATCGAGGTGGCGACTGGGCAGGCGAGAAATATGCTCATCCCACAAAAAAAGGCAATAGAACTCACCCCCGAGCGAATCAAAAAACTCGAATCAGACAAAAAACGAGCCCAGGACCAAGCACGAATGCGACTCGAACAAGCCTTTGATATTCAGAAAAAAATCGACGGTGGCGAACTCGAATTCACACTCAAAGGAAAAGGTGATAAAGTCTTTGGCGGACTGGCTGAGCACGAAGTCGGAAAAGCCGTCCAACAAAAATGGGGTGTCCACTTCGAAAAACGAGATATCCGTCTCCCAAATAAAACCCACATCAAATCCGCAGGACGACACCTTGTCTATCTCCACATCACACACGACACTATCGCAAAAATCTTTGTAAATGTAAAAATCGATGAAGCATAAACCCCTCATTGCTGTGGACTATGGCACGAAAAAAACCTGACTCGCATATAGCGTCGAGGGGTTTTGTTTTGCCTATAAAACTGTGCCAACAAATACTCTACTGAGTACTCTCAAAAACCTCATAAAAGAAAAAAAAATAGAAAAAATAATTTTTGGGATGCCATACAATATCGACGGCACAATGTCGGCTCACGGAAAAAGAGTTTTAAAATATATAAATACTATTGAGAGTATATTAAAGATACCCATAGAAGTATATGATGAGCGGCTTACAACCAGCGAAGCAAAGATAGGATTTGCTGATTTTGGGGTGGATGGAGATATTGATAGCGAGTCGGCGAGATTGATTTTGGAGGGGTATTTAGCGGAAAATTTGTAAAATTCCTACATTTTCCCTTGATTTTTCTCGATTTTTTGTATAATACATTTGTTATTTCTTAATTTTGTTTTTTATGCAAAAAACTCTTCTTCTTTTGAAGCCAGATGTTGTCCACCGAGGACTTATCGGACGAATCATCGACCGAATCGAATCACGAAACTTCAAAATCGTGGCTTTGAAAATGTTTAACCTTGATAAAGCGGTTCTGGATGAACACTATGCGCACATTGCTGATAAACCTTTCTATCCGGAAATCGTAGACTATATGACTATGGGTCCAGTCGTCGGTATCATCGCCGAAGGGAAAAATGTTGTCTCAGGTATGCGACAACTCTGTGGTGCTACCAATCCAGCCGAGGCTGAAATGGGAACACTTCGAGCCGACTACTCAAACGATATCGGAATGAATATTATCCACGCTTCTGATAGTGAAGAAAACGCACAAATCGAAATCAAACGATTTTTTAGTGAAGACCAAATTTGTGAATTTGAACGAAAAGTCATAGCATAATGAAACCGTCAAATCCGTATACAACCGCTCATTTTTGTGTGATTGCGGATCCACGAGCCGTATTTAGAACCGATAATTTTTTGTCGGTTCTTTTTCCGTATACTTCTCGCAGCGGTGTACAAAAACTCATAGAAAAGGGAAGAGTAGAAATCAATGGAAAAATCATCAAAAAAAATAACACCCCACTTCGCTACAAAGATGAAATCTTTATGCGGTGGGAAGTCGAGGAAAGTGTTCTCAAGGCCGAAAATATTCCACTCGATATCGTGTACGAAGATGCCAATTTTGCAGTCGTCAATAAAGATGCCGGGCTCACTGTCCATCCAATCCCATGAGAAAATGGAAAAACTGGCACTCTCATTAATGCACTTTTATATCACTTCAAAAATCTGGGAATTCGCGATAAAAACAAAGAAAATACAACCGTAAGCCAGTCTATCATCAATGGAATCGAGCGACCTGGGCTCGTCCATAGACTCGATCGGTGGACGAGTGGACTGATACTCATCGCAAAAAATGACAATACGATGTACAATCTCCAAAGACAACTCGAAAAACGAACTATCCACAAAAAATATCTCGCGCTCGTCGTCGGAAAAATCAAAGAAGAAAATGGCTACATCGAATCCTATGTCGGTCGCGACCCAAATGACCGCACACGAATGACGACACAAAATCCCGTCAATCCAAAACTCGCCAAGACAAAATTTAAAAATCTTGGGTATTTTCATAATAAATATACCCTCCTCGAAGTCGACCTCCTGACTGGACGCACTCATCAAATCCGAATCCACTTCGCATCAATCGGATATCCACTCATCGGCGACGAGGTCTACGGACGTGAAAAAGAAAACCGCTACGCCAAAGAAAAATTTAATCTCTCTCGGCAATGGCTCCATGCCTGGAAACTTGATTTCACACTTTTTTGAAAGGATTTTAATTTTACAGCCCCTTTAAAAGAAGATTTGAAGAAAGTGATAGAGGGAAGTGGAATTGAATAATTTTCTCAAAATATATCTTGACAAATTCTATAAAAGTTATATTATCATCTCAATAAAGACAAAATGGTTTGTCTTGTCACGGGAATCCTCCCAAAAACCAATGACAAGCCAAAGTTTTTATTTTGGTTTGTCGAAAATTCTCTTAAGGAGGGAATAAAATATGAACAAAGTAATAGATTCGGCTTTTACGGTCAGTTTACCAGAAAATGTGATTTTTGTTTTAAACAATAGGGAAATAGGAAAATTCTTATTGACCGATGAAGATGGTCAAATAATGGCTATGATTGATAATCTCGATGAAATAATTAATATTCTTTCATTCGGAAATAGTCTTTTAGAAAAAAATATAGCCCTTCGATCATTAAAATCACTACCAATTGCTAAATCTGGCCTTGTACACTCAATATATGAAGTACCCGAGGAAATATTAAAAAAATATGAAAAGAAAATTCAAAACTATATGAAAAAATTAGAAAAAGAGTCTATTTTTATGTATTCCTTATCACTTGAATAGTTTTCACAAGCCAATCAAGCTTCCTTACAAAAGTAGGGAAGCTTTTTATTTTTCTAAAAAATATCGATAAATTTTTTCAAATTTCCCCTTTCTTTTTTTGGATTTTTGAATATAATCCTCACATGTCTTTACGAAACACACGAATGGAAAGTACAATCTTGCGAGAAGTGCGAGAATATGTGCTTTTGCACTTTCAAGAATACGAAAGTGAAACCGGAATTATCAGTATCACTGAAGTCAAACTCACGCCAGATAAAAGTCATCTGAGCGTTTTTGTGGCGTATGATAGTGATAAATATCACGATATCATGCGAAAACTTAAATCTTTAATTCCAGAACTTCGCCGACATCTTTCAAAAAAATTAGCACTGCGAAGTACTCCAAAAATTACTTTCAAACCGGCTGGTGAAAAAAAATCTGCCGTCGATATCACCTCTCTTATCAAAGAACTTGATGAAAAATACAAACTTTCTCAATAACATCAAAAATTTTTTTAAGGTAACAAAAAAAGAAGATAGAAAATTTCAAAAACAGGTACAAAGCGAAAAAAAGCAAAAGTACCTTTTTAAGGATGAGAATACAGATAACACAACTTTTAAGCGTCGAGGAAATGCGAAAATACGTGGGAAAAAACAAAAAAATACAAAAGCAAAAATTACAACTTTTATCCAGGATCAGATAAATATCAAAAAACCGTCCAAAGATCTCGGGATTTTTATGTCAGCAATTTCTGGTCTTTTGTTTATTTTATGTGCTTATATTATTTGGTTTTCACCCTATTTTAAAATCAGTGCCAATAATGTTCTCATTGAGGGGCTTAATAAATCAATTGATATCAATATCGCCTATAAATCAATCGAGGATATTTATGGAAAAAATATTTTTAGTATTAATCAAAAGAAAATCACTAAAAATCTCAAAGAATCTATGAGTAATATAGAAAATATAGAGGTGGACAGACTCTTTCCAAATGGCGTAAAAATCCTTATCAAAACTCTCCCAAATCCTTTTGATACCACAATTTTTTGAGTTGCAAATCATCGCTGGGGGCTCTCTGCAAATGGAGTACTCGTGCCAATTTCTGATGTCAAAAATAATGAATTTCAATATCACCTACAAATTGTCTCAAAAAAATTACAGACGAGTCTTTTTCGAGATTACAAAAAAATTATCAGTGATAAAAATGCATTTTTACTCCAAAGGGTATTTAAGATTTTTTCGAGTGAGTGGTCTGATCTCAAAATCGCGAGCGCCAAATATTTTCTTGTCGAAAATGAAGTCCATATAATTCTAGAATCCAACACAAAAATTTTATTTACCCTCCAAGATGTGACCGGAAATGGAGAAGATATCAAGGAGCGAATTTCACGCGAATTTCTCGGGCTCAAAGAATATATTCAGCAAGAGCGAAATGCCTTTTTAGAAGGGAATATCACCTATGTTGATGCAAGAATCCCAGGGAAACTTTTTGTCTGTTTTAATGCCAATGTCTGTACCCAAAATCTGATAAAAATTTACGGAAATGCCTACCAAAATACACCTATTCCAGTCGAAAAACCAAACAACTAATATGTCAAAAAAACGCCTTTCAGCAATCCAGAAAAAAGCCCTCGAAAAAATCATCGAACTCTATAAGAACACAAAAATCGAACTCGACTATGAAACCGATTTTCAACTTTTAGTCGCTGTAATTTTATCAGCACAAACGACTGATAAGCAGGTCAATAAAGTAACACCGTCACTTTTTACAAAGGTACGAGAACCCGAGGATATGAAGCATATTTCTCTTAAAGAAATCGAAAACCATATTCAATATATCAATTTTTTTAGAAATAAAGCCCGATTTATCAAGGAGACGGGAATTTTACTGGCGGACAAATATGATGGGAAAATCCCAAATGACCTCGCAAAAATACAAGAACTCCCGTGAGTCGGCATCAAAACCGCAAAAGTCGTCCTGTCTGTGCTCTACGATATGCCTTATATTGGCGTCGACACTCATATTCACCGTGTCGCCAATCGTATGAAAATCGTCAATACAAAAACCCCAGAACAGACTGATAAAGTCCTCGATGAAATGCTTCCAATCGACCTCAAAAAGAAAATCCATCACCCTATGGTACTTTTTGGGCGATACCACTGTCAAGCAAAAAATCCAGCCTGTAAAGACTGGACAGAGAAGGGAATTATTGAATATATTGAAAATCTTGGTGAGAATGAAAAAAGGGGAGAGAAATAATTTTTACCCCTCAGAAATCTCAGTCGAAAGCCCATAAATCACATAACTTCCGGCTTGTAAATCGGCTGGATTGACTCCGGCTTTTTTACAGGCAAGTTCGAAATATTTTTCTGGTGACGGGTCATTTTTTATCATATTTGGGAGAATGATCGACATCACACCGAGATTTTGAGAGAGAAAAATGATTCCTTCTTTTTTGATATCAAGTTCATCAATAGAAGACAACACTCGTCGCGATGCAGGACTTAAAACATCAACCCGAATTGATAATTTTTCGAGTTCTTCTGCATTTTGAAAATTTGTCGTAAATCGTGGATCTTTGAGTGTTAAAAGCGCTAAATCAATACACTCTTGAAATGAGTTTTCTTTTTGACATTGGATGCGTCCAGCCGAAGCGATGACTTTTTGCTCGTGAGAAATCGTGACAAAAAGCGCATTTTTTTGAGTCGTGTAAGTGAGCATTTGAGAGTTGACATCAGATTGAGCCAAGACTCTTTTTTCTTTGAGATAGGTTTCGAGAGCTTTTCGTGCGAGAAGGTGCATAGTTTTAAAAATTAAGATTTAAGAAGTTCGTTTTCGATGGTTTTGAGCGAAGCATTTTCAATGTCTTCGATATCTCAAAACACATTTCCAAGCATATCATTTCCAGTTGTTTTGTAATACATATAGTACAAATATTTGATAGAAAAGACAAAAAAAGTAGAAAGCGTAAAGGCTAAAATCGATAAAAGCATCAAGATAAAAAGTGCCTGACTAGAATCTGAAGCAAACTTAAAAAACCAAAAAATAATTCCACCCGTCAAGATAAGCGCCACAAAATTTGCATAAAAAGAAAGGAGAACATATCGATATTGTGTAATCATGCTTGTCAAAAGTTCGAGTCCAAAAACCGCAAAAAGTACGTGAGCGAGATAGACATACAAAATATTTGCCGTTTCAATCCCAGATTGACTTCCAACTATTAAGTACACCGGCACAAGACAGATAAATAATAGCACATTAAAAATCGAAACTTGCACGCTGAGAATGCGGTTTCGTGTATAAATATAAGGGAAAAGTGTCTTCGCGCCCCAAAGATAAATCATACTCGCCACCCAAAGAGCAAAAAGCGCAAAAATCGCAAGTATCATCGGTGTCACTCCACTCTCCAGAGAAAATCGTCCAATCGCGAAAAAAGCAGAAATCAGAACGCTTACCGAGGTGAGAAATCCACAAAATACTGCCACAAGAATCATCAATAAAATCCCACTCCAATCAATTTTTGGAGGACCAAGTCTCTCTTCAGTCGTCTGTGTCATTTCTGTGAAAAATCCATTATTTTGATTTGAGTTTTGCATTTGTTCTGTCATAGAAAAAATAATAAACAAATAGAAGTAGTGCACCAATTGTGATTATTATATCCGCAAAATTAAAAATTGCAAAATATTTAAGCGAAAAAAAATCAACTACATATCATTTTATGATTCGTTCGTACGCATGAGAGAGTGCTCAGGCAAGAATAAATGTATATCCAATGTCCAAAAGTTTGGATTTTTTCGGATATTCAGTGCGAATAAAATAAATGCAAATAATCGCAATAAGAAAAACAGTGAGAATTTTGAGAGCAAGACTTGGAATAGGGAATGAAAAAGCCACTCCAGTATTATAAGAAAGCTGAACCCCAAAGATATCTCAAAGAAGAGGAGAGTAGGGAATATCCTCAAAATGACTTTGAAAAAACCACTTACTTATTAAGTCAATAGTAATCAAAACAATGATGGAAATTATTATTGCAATTTTTCGCATTAGCTTGAAGTTTAGAATTTTAAGGAGGAGAATTTTGGAAAAAGTAAAGAGAACACTATTCTGGGTTTGATTGCGGAATGACATTTTTTATTTTCGCTTCCCCAAGTTGTCATCCTCGGGCTTGACCCGGGGATCCAGTACAGGATTTTCACCCAGATTCCCGCCTGCGCGGGAATGACATTTTTTGTTTTTAGACAAAATTTAGAAGATTCTTCGTTGTTACCTCTCTCAATGAGAGATTTTCAGGATGACTTTTTATTTTTTATTTCCCCTTACAAAACACTTCATATTCACATTTCAAAGCTTCTTTTTGCTGTTTTTTTATTTCGTGCCACCTCTGACCTTCATCAGCATTTTTTCCGATTCTAGCTTCAAATTTATTCAAGCACCTTTCAAAAACTCTTGATTTTTTGATTTTTCCTTCTTGCTCGAGGCTTTCAAGGAGACAAATATAAGTCCAAAATACATCGCCGAGCTCATCTTCGAGATACATAAATTTGTCTGGATTTTCGAGTTCTTGTTTGACTTCTTCGATTTCATCTTGGATTCCCTCGATGTAAGTCGAATGTCCTTCGAAAAATCCACGATTATCAACCGTGTTGAAAAAAGTGATTCGCTTGTGGATAAGATTGATGATTTTTTGAATAGTTTCGAACATGATTTTTTATAAAGTAACTCGAACCGCCTTTTTCTTTCCCATTTGGAGGAGTTTTTGCTCATTAGAAAGGGTAACTTCTTGCCGGATATCTTCGATTTTTTCTCCGTCGAGTCGCACTGAACCACCAGAAACCGCATTTCGCACATCACCAGAGGTTGCACAAAATTTCACCGCTTTAAGAAGATTTGCAATAGTAATTTTTCCATCCGCTACCATTTCATTTTCTCCAAGAGAAATAAGTTCCACATTTGAAATATCATTTTCGTCGTATGGTTTTCCGTGATACATCGTGATGATTCTTTGTGCAAGTTCTTTTTTGATATTATTTGGGTGTTCGCCATCCGCGAGTCGAGTTTTGATTGTCTCAATTTCCTCAAGTGTCGCGTCAGTCGCAAGTTCAAAATAATGAATGATCATATCATCTTTGACGTTGATAAGTTTTTGGTACATCGATTGTGGTGCCTCATCGATCAAAATACAGTTTGGTTTCGTTTTACTCATCTTCTCTCCATCCGTTCCGAGAAGCAAATCAAAAGTCATAATATCTTGCTTTGGTATATCAAAAGCCCCCATAATTCGTCGCCCCGCAAGAAGATTAAAATATTGGTCATTTCCACCGAGTTCGAGATCACACGCACCGTATTTACGAGCAATGCAAACGCTGTCGTAACCCTGCATTATCGGGTAGAGAAACTCTTGAAGAGAGATTCGTTTTCCACCTTTATATCGTTTTGAGAAGTTATCTCGGTCAAGCATCTCCGCCACCGAAAAGTTCTTCGCGAGTTCTCCGACACCAGCAAAATTCACAGCATCAAGTCCTTCGCTATTGTAATAAATTTCAATTTTGTCGATATCAATAACTTTTGAGAATTTCTGCAAAAAAGCCTCTGCATTCGCACGAGTTTCGTCGCGAGTGAGCATTGGTCGCTCCGCATCTTTATCGCTCGTATCCCCGACTTGTGCCGTCGCATCACCAAAAAGCAAGACAATTTTGTGTCCCATTTTTTGGAATTCTTTGAGCTTGAGAAAAGGTACCATATGTCCGATGTGAACTTTTGCCGCCGTCGGATCGATTCCGAATTTGATCGTGAGTTTCTCACCAGATTCAAGTTTTTTCTCGAGATTTTCTCGATCGATGATATTTGATACTCCTTTTGTGAGGAGGTTTTGGATTTGTGAGTTTTGAGTCATAGAAAATTATTTTTTAAGTTTTAAAGAGATGTTTTTATTATATAAAAATAATAAAGAAAATCAAAATTTTTCCAAAAAAGACTT
>JAGYHI010000010.1 GCA_018457335.1 Candidatus Altimarinota bacterium
AAAAAAATAATAAAAAAACCCCACTTTTTCAAGCAGGGAAGTGTATGCTTTTCAAAAAAATTATTCTCCTTTTTTTGCTTTTCGTACCGCTGTTTCGATTTCTTTCATGAGTTTTGGATTTTCTTTGAGGAAGTTTTTTGAGTTGTCTCGTCCTTGTCCGAGTCGAGTTTCTCCGTATGAGTAAAAGGCACCAGATTTTTTGATGACATCTTTTGCGACCCCGATATCGAGGATTTCTCCCGCGAGAGAGATTCCTTCGTTAAACATGATATCAAATTCTACTTCTTTAAATGGTGGAGCGACTTTGTTTTTGACGACTTTGACTTTGGTGCGGTTTCCAGTGGCTTGTTTGTCATCACCCGTTCCGGCTTCGATTTTGGCTCGTCGTCGGATTTCGAGTCGTTGACTTGCATAAAATTTCAGTGCATTACCACCAGTTGTGGTCTCAGGATTTCCAAACATGACCCCGATTTTCATACGGATTTGGTTGATGAAAATCACAGTTGTATGAGATTTGTTGATAGCACCGGTGATTTTACGGAGGGCTTGACTCATGAGTCGAGCCTGCAATCCCATAAAACTGTCTCCCATATTTCCTTCGATTTCGGCTTTTGGCGTGAGGGCAGCAACCGAATCCACGATGACGAGGTCGACTGCACTTGATCGCACGAGGGCATCGACGATTTCGAGGGCCTGCTCTCCGTAGTCGGGTTGTGAGACGATGAGATTATCGATATCGACACCGATTTTTTTAGCGTATTCTGGATCGAGGGCGTGCTCTGCATCGACAAAGGCAGCGGTTCCACCGGCTTTTTGGACTTCGGCAATCGCGTGAAGTGTGAGCGTGGTTTTACCACTTGACTCTGGTCCGTAGATTTCTATGATTCGCCCCTTGGCATATCCTCCACCGAGTGCATCATCGAGAGCGATTGATCCGCTTCCGCTGGTTTCGACATTCATGTGAGTTCGCTCTCCGAGTTTCATTACAGATCCTGCTCCAAATTGTTTTTCTATCTGTGAGAGGGCGGCATCGAGTGCTTGTTTTTTGTTGTCATTCATAGTTTTTTAACTTAAAAAATAATATAAAGAGTATACGATTTTTTCGTGAAAAGTAAAAAGATTTTCACTTTTAATTTAAGAAACCCCCGAAAAAATAAAACCAGTTTTTTAGAAAACTGGTTTTAAAATTTGCAAAAGTTAGAAATCCCCGAAAGGGAAGACTTCATTCCAATCATTAAATTCATTTGCAGACTTGCAGTGAGTGGTTGCTTTTTTGGCAACTTCTCTCAAAGTGATTAAATCTATTTCAGAATTTTCTGGTAAATAGATTTTCAAGGAGTCTACATCACGATTGTGAGCAGTATAAAGATACAACCCTAAATCTTCCAAAACTCCAAAATCTTTAAATGTTCTTTCTGTATCGTCTTCGAGACGAAATTTTCCTTCGACTTTTGACAAGTATAATTTTTTCATCTTTTTCTCCAAAAACTTTTGGCAAATTCCTGTAAGAAGAATCTGCCAATTGATAAAGTATTTTACAAAGGCAAACTTCAACTTACAAAATGATTATACATAGAATATGTAGATGTCAAGAAGAAAATATAAAAATCATTCTTTCAAAACCAAAAGAACAATTTTTTATAAAAAACTAAAATATTTTACTTTATCTTATATTTATCTCGTAAACCGGCTTCACTGGAAATAGAAATATGCTCGCCGCGACACTCAGGGCAGGAGTAGCGATTTTTTCGCATCTTTTTCTTGATTTTGACAGGTGGCAAGTGGACGGCCTCGACGATTTTTTCACAGTCGCGACACCAAAAAGCGAGTTCTCCTCGATCTTCCTCAAAGGTGGATTCTCGTTTTTTTCCAAAAGTTGGGACATTGATGAGGTCTTGGTAGCTTACAGACATTTTTTTAAAAAATTATTTAAGATATTTTTCGGCGATAATGTGAACATTATCAGAAGAGGCTTGGTTTTTTGCGTGAATCATGCGGATTTCTTCGAGGGTTTTCCACTCGGCAGTGCCGATATTTTTCTCGTCTTCTATCTCCGCAAGATAGTGGATGAGAAGTGTTTTCTCGTCATATCATTTTAAGTCAATCGTATCAAAAAGTAGGATAGGTTCTTCTTTATTGAGAATTTTTGTGTTTTTGTGTCCAAGGATTTTTTCAGCATAATTTTCTGCATTTTCTCGAAAACTCATCTTGTCATCATATCGCCCGCCAATAAATTGCCACTTTTCTGTACTTTTTCCTTTCTTCATCAAGATTTTATTTTTCTCTCGATTACGAATCACAAGCGCCGTCGCAATCGTAAACTGGATTTTCTCGCAAGTAAAACTCTCACAAGGAGTGCAGAAGAAAGTGGTCATAAGTCTGAAAGGTTAGCGGATAAGATGCCAAATGATTATTCACAAGATGACTCCAATAATTCACTGAATAATCCCGAGAATAATCTTGTATTTATTTGTTTTCTTTTTCATATTTTTATTATATACAAAAAGGATTTTTTTTCAAGGGGAAAAGTATTGTTGTTGTGAATAAAAAATTCGTCATTGTGAGATAATATTTTCAGTCATTGTGAGGATTTTGAAAAAATCTGTGCAATCTTCTCAAAAAATCGTCATTCTGAGCATTAGCGAAGAATCTTCTAATTTTCCCAAAAAACAATACCTGTCATTCCCGCGCAGGCGGGAATCTGGGTGAAAATATCTTATTTGGATGAAAATACTGCACTGGATCCCCGGGTCAAGCCCGAGGATGACATATACTGTTTTTTTAAGTAAAAAAGTTGAAGATCCTGAAACAAGTTCAGGATGACAGTGGGAGAGGTTTTGATGAAAAGATTATGTCATTCCGGACTCTGAGGAGGTGAATTTTGTGTCAGCAAAAGAGAAGCCACTCTGGGGTGTCCGGAATCTAGCCAATAAACAAATTCCTTCAAACTGATTTTCTTCTTGAAAAAATTTTAAAATGGGAAACAAAGAAAAAAATATTTTTACCTTTTTATAGATTCCAAAAAATCATATATTTCATCTCCATCTTTATTTTTACACCATCCGAGAATCCAACCCTTTTCATGGGCGGTTTTCCAGCCGTCGTACCACTCACAGAGTCTTTCTCATCTATCAGAAATACAAATAATTTTATAATTTTTTTCAGTTTTCAATAATTTTTTCAAAAATTCATCACCCTTTGCTTCTTCCCAAGTTTTTCCGGGGAAGTAGTTATCCAGGAGGATAATGTCGCTTTCGCGAATAAAATCCACATATTCCAGTGGATCTTTTATATTTTCTTGTATTGGAAATCGTAAGGCATTATTTTTTTTGAGGATTTTCTTTGCAATTCTTGGTGCATACTGGTCTTCGAGTATGATGATTCTTTTTGAGAAAAAAGATACTATTTTTGAAAGTATTTTCATATTTTATAAAAAACAAAAACTACTTTTTCCTCGGATATTTCTCCCAAAAATCATCATAAAATTTTTGAAATTCGCCAGCGAGAATGGCTTCACGGGCTTTTTGGGTGAGAGTGATGAGGTACTCGATATTGTGCAGAGAGAGGAGGAGTCCGCCAGTGGCTTCGCCGACATGGATGAGATGTCGCAGATACCCAAGTGGGTATTTTTTTGAGACGCTGGTTTCATACCCTGCTGCCATAGGTATATACTCTTTCGAGTATTTGTATTTTTCATTTCCGATTTTAAGATTCCCAAAACTAGTAAAAATCTCGCCGTGTCGCCCGATACGGGTCGGAAGTACACAGTCAAACATATCGACTCCGCGAGCAATGCCTTCTACGAGATCTTCTGGGGTACCGACACCCATGAGGTAGTGAGGTTTGTCTTTTGGGAGGACGGGTGCAAGTGTGTCGAGCGTACGGTACATATCAGTCTTGCTTTCACCGACTGAGAGTCCACCGATGGCGACTCACGGTGTATCGAGATCGCTGATAAATTTTGCAGACTCGACGCGTAAATCGTCATATACGACTCACTGTATAATCCCAAAAAGTGCCTGCGGGTGGAGTCATTTTTCGGCGCGGATTTTTTCGTTTTTGAGCCACTGATTTTTTGAGCGCTCTGCCCAGCGATGCGTGCGATCCATAGCGGATTTTGCGTAGTCGTGTGATGAGCCACCAGGCGCACACTCATCAAAAGCCATGATGATATCGGCCCCGAGTTTACACTGCATATCCATCACATTTTCTGGCGTGAAAAAGTGTTTTGAGCCGTCGAGATACGATCGAAAATGCACTCACTCTTCGGTCACTTTTGCGAGTTTTTTAGCGCTTCCATTATTCATACCGAGTCCGAGTGAAAACACCTGAAATCCACCACTGTCGGTCAAAATCGGTACATTGACTGACATAAACTTGTGTAGTCAACCAAAATGCTCGACCACATCACAGCCTGGTCGTAGATACGAGTGATAATTATTAACCAGCATAATTTGTGTACCAATTTCTTTAATCTGATCAATAGTTGCTCCTTTGACCGCTGACCGCGTCCCAACCGGCATAAAAATCGGTGTTTTTATCTCGCCGTGTGGAGTAGAAATCGTCCCAGCACGAGCATTGTTGTCAGTATTTTCGAGTTTGAAAGAAAGTGGATTCATAGAAAAATATTTAAAAAATTTTATAAAGTATACAAAAAAATCCCAAAAACACAAAAAAACCTTTGCAAAAAATGAGAAAATGTGATAGGATTAAAGTGACTATAATTATTTATTTACTCCATTATGGATAGAAAGCAAATCCAAAATAGGATTGCCTTCATCACGAAATCACTCAAAAACCCAAAACTTGTAGAAAGCCTTGATCATGTTTTACCTCTTTTTTCAGAGAAAGAACTTACACAGCTACTTGGGTTTTTAGAAAGTGGAGAAGAAAAAATACTTTTCGCTTTGATTAAAGAAAAAATCCAGGAATACACAGAAATTATGGAGCGAATTAAAATTTTAAAATCAAAAGTAAAAACTGAAAAAATCCAAAAAACCGAAATGACTGAAAAAGAAAAAGAAACAAAAAATAATGATATTCTTCTTACAGAATTAACCCTTTTATAATATTATAATATGAAAAAACAACAAATTTCTTCTACATCAGAGATGCGAGCAGAAGCTCTTTCGAAAAATTTTCAAGTAGAGGATATACCTTTTATAGAAAACCTTTTAGATCGTGCTAAAAATTCTGGGAATATTTTAAATGGAACAGAAGAACTAATAAGCACAGATTGAAACCCAGAAACTTCACCAAATAAACAAGAGCTATACCATGAAATAAAACGTGCGCAAACAGATGCGGAGAAACTCGATTTTTTACAAACACTTTTGGATTCTGTAAAAAATCATACAAATGAAACAAATTATAATCAAGGAGAACAAGAGGAAATGGAAAATATATCTACAATTTTAAATACTCTTAAATCTTTGAAAGGAATTGATAATCTTAATCAAGTGTTAAAAATACTGAATTTTTTACGTGAGAAATATGGTGCGGAACAATATGCAAAAAATAATCCAGATTTTGGTATTATGTGTTTTAATAAAAAATTGCAAACAAATACAAAATTCCTTAAAGCATATATCGAACTCAATCACGAAAATATGTGATTTGACGAATGGAATAAAATCGCTGAACTCAATATTCCAAAAGCGTTTCAGGAGAGGGATGTTAAGAAACTTAATTTTTTCTTTAGATTAAATAAGAAAATTAAAAATTGATCGGAAACTATGAATACAACAGATCATATTTTTGCTATTTACTTTAATCAGGCATATGAGAGAGATGAACATTTTGGTATATTGAGTAGAGCGAAATTTCTCGCAAAGTTTAAATTTAAAGAACTGGGGACTTTATGAGTAGATTCTTGGAGAGATACACTTCGTTTTCGAAAAGAAAAAACTAAAATCCTCAACATGCCTTTAAACGAATTTAAACAATATGCTGAAAATTTGTATCAAAAATGAGATACAGATGCATTTCGAAAAGCATTGCATAACTATACTTTTAAATTGACAGAAAAAGGAGAAGATGTATATAATGAACTCGGTGAAGACTTGATAAATAAAATGGTAGAAAATGCTCCGCTCTCTTCACTCCCGCATGTAGCAGAATATATGTCTAAAAAGGAAAATATAGATGCTGGTGAAAAAATCTTTCAAAAATTTTTAAAAAAAGAAGGAGTGGAAGTGCTTCGATTTTTTCCAAAACCACAATTCAAACATCTTAAAGCGGTATTTGATTTTGCAAAAGGTGACGCAACTAAACTGTCAACAATCCACGAAATTCTCCGATCAAAACTCGCATATATGAATATCGAAGATCAAAAAGATGGTTTTTTGTGGTTTACGAATGAACATGGTGAATTGCCAGAATTTGTAAGAATGATTTATAAGAGTCAAATGAGTGATTTACAAAAAATGGATATTTTGGGGCAGGATTTATTTTTAGAGAAAATGTCAAAAATTCCAGATGAAGATATACAGGGAATTTATAAAAAATATGGCAAGATTTCGAATATAAAAAAACTTATGGTGAAAAATTTTGTACAAAAATCTGATGCTACTAAAAAGAAAATACAAGATCAAAAATTTAATAATGAAAAAGAAGAATTAAAACTGAGAAGAAAAGTAAAAGGAGAATATCAAAAAATTATTGAAAATATGATTCAAGACATTGGAATACAACTCAATGAAAATGATCCAATGAAACAAAGAATTAATAAAAGTGTTGAGTGATATATAGATAGTGATTACCAAAGGGCTAACGAGGTATTTAAGACTATATATAATGTTATTCTGGATAGAGGAGGTAACTTAACTGAAGTACAAAGAAAAAAGATACCGATACATCTTGAAAAGATGATTCAACAAATTACACAGATTAAAGTAGATAAACTTGAAAAAGAAATACAAAAACTCACTCCTACACTTTATGACTTTTTGCAATCAGAGCAAAACATGAGCAAGTATAAGTCGGTAGAGATGTTGAATCAAGATTTTAAAAGTAAAGTCACTCAAATTAAAGAGGAAATCCAAAAAGAAAAACTTGCAAAAAAAGAAAAAAATCCCGAAGTTTCTCCCGAAGAAATTTTAGAAAAATATCTTTCAAATGAAGAATTTAAAAAACTTCCTGAAGAAAAAAGAAAAGCCGTAAAAGAATTTCTTAAAAAACATCAAGCCTTAAAAAATGCTGAAACTGAACATAAAACATCATGAGTGATTACTCAAAATGCAATGGGATTAATGAGTGATAAAAAACTCAAAGAAATCCAAAATCAGGTGATGTACTATGGAAAAAGTGTCGAAGAGGCTGTGGAAATTGCTGACGAAAAACTCGGGAAAGATGTGGAAAATGTGACTCAAAAAAACACATCAATTTCTAAAAATACACTTCAACAAGAGATTTTTACAGGATTGAGTAAAACTCCGGTTTCTCTCAAAGATCTCAAAATAAAAGGAAAAACGCTCAAATGACTTGATGCGTATAACCTCTCAAAAGACGGAAAAGACAAGGTCACTATTTTAAAAGGCGACAAACCACTGAAAACAGTCAAATCAACAGAACTTATGGCTGTGCTTTCACAGGACTCACTTATTGCGCAGATGAATATGTGAAAGCTTATCGCAAAAGCCTCTCAAATTTCTACTTTGATTGCGAAATATACAAACAAGGAAATCGCAACCCAAGATGGAAATATCTCAAAATTTGAAGCAGAAAATTTTGTGGATACTTTTGGTAATCTCATTGATTTGCCACGAAATTCTGGAGAAAATATTGCTTCGTATATTACTCGATTGAGAGGAAAATATCCGACAGAAAATGCTATGAATCAAAAATTACAAAGCCTTGATATTCTCGATGAGAGTGGAATTTATAAACATGCTGGACTTGAAAAAGCATTAAAAAATCAAAAAAATACTGATAAAGTCGCCGCGTAGATTTTTATTTTTTCATAAAAATTCGATTTTTTTTAAAAAAGTCGAATTTTTTGGTGGATTTGACGAAAAAACCTTTGCAAAAAATCGAAAAATGTGATAGCATAGGAGAGTAGCTATAATTTTATCTTGATACGCACATGACTCGGCAAGAAGCTCAGCAAAAAATCCGTGAAATCATCGAGAAAATGCAGGATCCAGAGATGATGCACCAAATCACCGAGGCCCTTCCGCTTTTTAGTAATGCAGATTTGGGGCAATTATTGGGGTTTTTGCAGACGGGAAAAATTGAACTTTTGTACCAGCTCATCCAGGAAACAGTCGATGAATATCAAATTGTGATGGAAGAAATGAGCACCCTCAAACACAAACTTGAGGTGCGACAAATCCAAAATCAAGAACAACAAGAAAAAACGCATGAGCAAGAACCAGATTTACAATCTTTATCTTTAATCTAAAATACGAATGGGACCAATAATTTGATGAAGTGGACCACAAAGTCCGGAAAAAATGAAATGATTAACGAAGACTGTGGAGAAACCAAAAACTCCAGAGGAGATTAATCAGTTGGCAAAAAAAACTTTGGAAATTGCGAAAAAGAAAAAACTTAACCAGCCTGAAATAGTCAAAAAAATAGAGGCACTCCCTGGAAAAACAGAACTCGAAACAAAACTTTTGCAAACACTTGAGAAAACAATAGGGGATTTGGATAAAAAGTTATCTGCATTAGAATTAGTTCTTGAAGGAAAAAATGGTGCGAAAAAGAATGCGGAAAGTGAAAAAGTTGAGACAGAAGAAGGAAATAAAAAAAGTGAAAAATCGAAAGAAAATGTGGAAGGTTTTCAAAATTTCTCAATGAGGAAGAGAATGAGTAAAATCGCGACAATTCTTAGAAATGATAATAAATTCATTGATACGCCTTTGTCAGAATTTTTAGGGAAAATTTGAAATAAACTTGCTGTTCATGAGAGTCTTTCTGATAGTGAAAAAAAGATTTTCGCAATGGTACAAAACCTGAAAAATCCGAATGATTTAACTGATTTAAAAACACTTTTTGATGACATCAAAAAATCCGATGAATTTAAAAAAGTCAAAAAAGATGAAAAAATAAAGAGCATGGATTCAGCAATTGAAGAAATAAAAGAAGCGGAGGATTTTGAAAAAAATTATAAAAAAAGAAAGGCGGAGATTGAGAAAATTCCAGACAAAGAAAAAAGAGAAAAAGCCATGGATTTATTAGAAAAAGATAAAATATATTATCATAATTATCTAAAAAATAGACTCCAACATGACAAAGAAGAGATGAAAGAAAAAGTAAAATGAGATAAAGATTTGGAGCAAAAATATAACAAAATGGATAAGAGATTGGAGCATTTAAATAAAATAAACAAAAAAATTGACACCCTATCACAAAAATCTGCAAATGACAATCCTGCACTATTTGAAACTAATCTCTATTTGATAAATAAACTTTCAGAGACAGATTTTCAAAAAGTTCTTAAACATTTTGCGAGTAAAAATAAAAAAATCCCCGCTAAAAATATAAATACTTGATATTTGGAAAAGTATATTCTCGATAAAAATGTCAGCATATCTCGTTTTTCTGTATCATCAATTCCAGCAAGTGTCATAAAGAATTCACTTTCTTTGCTTGTAAATAAAATGATGAATGAGTCTGATTTTGTACAAGCTGGATCTACGATGAATAATAATATATGAAAAATTTCAAATGATTTTAGGAGTCTACTGGGGCGTGCTATGGATTTAAATATTGGTTCAGAAAAAATGGCTCAGGCTGTAAAACAGATAGAAGGTCTTTTTGAAAAAAAATGAAAGTCGTTTAATACACCATACACAATACAGATGTATGCTGGGACTGTATTTTCTCTGAAAGCAAAGAAAATATTAGAACAAAGAAAACAAAAATTAAAAAAAGCCAGAGAAAAAACAAAGACAAACAGAGACAATCAGAAAAAACCTATATTTTCTACTGATGAAAGTAAAAATATCCACACTACTGAGGGAAATGATTCAAAAAACTCCAAAAAATGAATAATTTCTGTCGATGAAAACATTAAAAATATTTCTGAGAAAACAGAAAAAAAGGACGAAAAAGTATCAACGAGTAAGCAGAATAGCAGTGTTAATAATGCAGATTTGTATAATGAAGATATTGAATCAATCTTTAATAATACAATAGAAAAACTTAAAAATTGAGAGTTGTATGATGTAAGTAGATGAGAGATTATCGGTGATGAAGATAGGTCTATTATCATTGGATTTTTGACTGATTTTTATGGTAAAAATCCTAGCAATCATAAATATGATGATATCGTGGTCGATTTGCTGAAAAGAAAAATCCCTCTGATTACTCACGATCTTACTTTTTTGCCGAATAAATCTCAAAAAATATATATGCAAATTGCAAAGCAATTTGAGTGATCTAGTCTCTCTTCCATTCCTGATAAATTTTTAAAAGAACAATCTTTTATAGATATAATTACTTCTAAGGAAAAAGATTTTGCGCTTTCGCATATTAAGGATTATTTTTCAGATAGATTAATGAAAATAAACGATTTAAATACCTTTTTAGCCTATTATGAATGATTTTCAAAAAAATTTCCGTCAGAATCAACAGAAAGCCTTCTTAAAACTTTATGAGGAAAAGATATAAAAGACAACCAAATTTTACAGGAGATGTTTTTGCAAACAACAGAAAATCATAAATTTGATGCTCTGCATTCCGAACTGCTTCCTATTATAATGGAAGATGCAGCAGAAATTGGTGAAGGATTTACAGTAATTCAAGAATCTATTGATAAAAAAAATAAAATTAAAAATAATGAAGAAGAAGTTAAAAAGGATGTGGGACAAGATTTGATTAGTAGTATTAGAAAAATGAAGTTGAATGGAGAAAGTGAAATCATAAATCAGGTAAATAAAATGGATTTAAGAAACCATAAGGAGATTGGAAATCTTTATATATTAATTAAAAAATATAACCCCAAAAACCCTAAAAAAATTTGGAGTAATATCTTGACGGTTTTAAAAGAAGAAAATAAGAAAAAATTAGATGAGGCAAAAAATAAGTTTCCAAAAGATGAACTCCTTAAACTGGATGATAAATTTAAAACAAAATGAGAGGTTGATGATGAAAAAATCAAAAAAGTTTATATTGAGGAATTAAAAATTGCTCGAGAAAAAGCAAAAAAAGAACAATGATATAAAAAAGAAGAATTTAAAAAACAATTTCAAAAAGATTTCTGTGCTAAATATGGTAAAAATTTATCAGAGAAAGCAAGAGAGATTTTTGAATCAATTGTTAGTTATACGCAAGTAGACAAGTCCATAGATGATACTTTGCAGAATAAAAATCTTGCAATTTATTTGGCTGAATCAAATTTTTCTTCTATTTACGACTTCGACGAACTCGTCGAAATGAAACAATCTGGTCAGCTTAAAATCAATAGTCAGACCGGAAAGTTGGAGCTTTCAAATAATCCTCATATTCTAGATTCGACCAAAACTTTTCCTTCTATCAAGTCCATTGCTGAAGTTCCAGTTGGGACTGAAATTGCACTTAACCAGATTACGTCTTTTAAATGACGAAAATCACTTGAAGGCGTAAAAGTAACAAAAACAGAAGATGAGCAATTTGATGTTTTTAATCAAGGAGAAAAAGTGACCACGACACATCTCGAAAAGCTCAGAGGGTATGCTCCGACTATTGCGATTTTTAATCAGGTGACAAAAGGATTTGCTTCAAAATATATTGATGCTATCTTGCCCAAAATTGCAAAACATAACAATAAAACAGCAGGTATAGAAACTGGGCAGGTGACAGAGTCTGAGGCAAAAGACATTATTGGTACTTTTGCTCAATTACTCGGTGTCGAAGGGGTAGATAGAAGTCAAGGAGTTTGACAATCTTTAGCAAAATTTAAAAATATTCCTAAAGCTGAAGTAGAAGAAAAAATGTTTGCATTACAATCTCCTACTCACTGAGATGTATTCTCTCGGGATGGAAAATTTAATGAATTGGCATTTGATGAGATATTAAATCCTCCAAAAACTGATCATTCTCCAAAATCACAAACCGCTTAATTTAATCTTGACATATAAATAATTATACATATAATAAACTTATATTATAATTTTTTCACTATGAATCATACAGATTTTTTCGGAATAGAGCATACTTCGGGTGCTTCTTCAAAGTCCACTACATCGATTGATATTTCTGATATCATACAAGAGAGAAGTGGAAAAAGTATCCACGAGATTTTTGGACACGGAAATACTCCTTGTAAGAAAGATACTCCTCACACCAATAAAAAATCCCCAGTAGAGAATCTTCTAGATGAAGAGGCTATACGGAGATTTTTAGGGTAAGATTTTCTTGAAAAATTATTGTTTTTTGAGAAGATCTCGGATTTCTACAAGAAGTTCTTCAGAAGTAGGACCTTTTGGTTCTTCTTTTTTTGGTTCTTCTTTTTTCTTCATACTTCCCATGACTTTGACAATGATAATAAAAATAGCAAGAGCAATCACCACAAAGTCAAAGATATTTTGAAGGAATTGACCGTATTTTACCTGAGCTTCTCCGACTTTCCAGACGAGTTTTGTGAAGTCGACACCACCAGTGATGACTCCGATAAGTGGAGTGATAACATCAGCAACGAGCGAAGATACGATTTTACCGAAAGCAGCACCGATAACGACGGCAACAGCAAGATCAATGATATTTCCTTTCATTGCAAATGCTTTGAATTCTTTTAACATTTTCATAATGAATAAAAGTTATAAAATAAAAAGAGCCCAAGTATCATATGGATTTTTTTAAAAAAAGCAATTTATTTTTTTATCTTTTCTTAAAAATTAAACTTAAAATAAAAAATAAAATCAAAACGAGAACTATACTTGCTCCAGTAGATGTTTCTAAAAAATGTGCTCAAAATAATCATAAAATTACTGAAATCCAAGCAAGTAGGCTTGAAAAAATAAAAACTTGTTTAATATTTTTTCCTAAAATTTTTGCTGTGTTTGCAGGGATTACAAGGAAAGCTCAGATGAGTAAAATCCCAAAAATTTTAATTGAAAGTGCTATAAAAACAGAAACTAAAATTAGGAAGAAAAAATTATAGAGATTTACAGAAATCCCAGAAGTTTTTGCAATATCTCTATTTATTATTACTCCTAAAAACTTTTTTCAAAATGTAAAAAATAAAATTAAAACAATTACTAAAAGTCAAAAAATCATCAAAATATCTTGTTTTTCAACCAACAAAATACTTCAAAAAAGTAGACTATTTATATCTAAACTTAGATTTTGCAAAAATCCAAGAGTAAAAATTGCTCAGGCAATTCATCCTTGAGAAATAATTTCTTTTGTAGATTCTTTTGTGATAAAATCAGTTTTTTCTATAAAAAATATCAGCAAACTTGCAAAAATTCCAAATAAAAAAGCAAAAAAATAATAATTTCACTCTAAAAGTAGAGAAAGAGCAATTCCTAAAAATAAAAAATTAGAAATAGAATGAGTGATATTTGCCTCTTTTCTCATCACAATAAAAACTCCTAAAATAGAAGAAATTAAGGCTAACAGGAGACCTGAGATAAGTGCATTTTGGAAGAATGTGTATTGTAATATTTCAAACATATTTTTTTAATTATTTTTTAAAAACTCATTTACAGCTTCAAAACTTAACTTTAATCTGTTTTTATATTCTAAATCAGTAATATGTAAATTTACTTCATCTGAAAAATGTTCCAAAAACTTTTTATGATCAGTAAAAAGAGTATCAAAATCTTCTAAAAACGATGTATAATTTTTATTTTTATATCATTTTTTTATAAGATTTTCACCTAAATCAAGACTAATTATAAATACTTTATAGTTAAATTTTTTCATTAAATTTTTCTTTTCAAACCAAACTCTATCAATACTTGCATCTAAAATGAAAGATTTTCATTGTTCCATAATTTCCAAAAGTCTTTCATTTCTTATTTTTAAGTGTACTTTTTCATCTAAAAATCCATAATTTTCAATTACTTCTGATCTAATTGCATCATTATTAAATATAGGAAAATCAATTTTTGTACTCAAAAAATTTGTAATTGGAGTCTTCCCAGACCCAGGAACTCAAGCGAAAGTTATACAGATTGGTTGTTTCATATTTTTAAAATTAGAAATAAATTTTAATGTTTACAATGTTTATGTGGATTATGTTCATAGGGAAGAGTATATTTTCCAAAAAGTTTTTCAACTTTTTCATTTGCTTGAATCTGACTTGGAGTTCAATGACAACAGAAATCATCTTTATGTAAACAAATAACTCTATCAGAATTTTTATAAACCAAATGTAAATTGTGAGAAACCAAAATTATAGAAATATCTTTAAAAACTTTTTTTATTTCAGCTATATTTTTATAAAAATTGTCTTCTCAAATTATATCAACTCCTGCTGTTGGTTCATCTAAAAGTAGAAGTTCAGGTTTTCAAATTAAAGCAGAAATAATCAAAACCTTTTGAAATTCTCCTCAGCTTAGAAATGAAAGCTGTTTTGTAAGTAAATTTTCTGCTCCAAAATTTTTGAAATATTTTCTTACTTTTTCTTTTGAAGTTTTTGGATTGTAAATATTTATAAATTCTAAAACATTTATAGGAAAGCTTTTATCTATGTCTATTTTTTGAGGAACATAAGCTATTTTTGAATAATTTTTTATAATTTCTCAATTTGTTTCTTTTAAAATTCCAGCAATAATTTTTAAAAGTGTGGATTTTCAAGCTCAATTTACTCAGATTATAGAAACAATTTCTCATTTTTTCACAGAAAAACTAATATCTTTTAAGATACTAGTTTTTTTTATAGAAAAGGAAATGTTTTTAAGTTGAAGGAGATTTTTCATCTTCATGTAATAAAGTTGTTAAAATAATATCATCAACTCTTGATTTAATTTTATCATTTTTACTTATATGATTTAAATATTCTTGTAATACTCATCAAGTAGTTTTATTGAGTTTTGCTAATTTTTTCTTATCAGATTTAGTTCATTTTTCCCAAGTATAGATTTGTAAAAGTAATAATTCAATAAATAATTTTTTTACATTATCAGGAACTAAATCTATATTATCAGTTTCTTCAATTATATTTTTTTTGGATAAAATATCTTCAGTCAGAGATTTTATATCTTGTATAAGTTTTTTATTATTTTCACTTCCATTATACTCTATATCATAATTTTCAAAAATGTTTGTTTCTAGTAAAAAATAGGGATTTTTAGAAATATCATTTTCTTTTTTTTGATTTTTTGTTGGGCCTTTTGTTTTTACCATAGAATTTTCTAAAAATCTAATTGCATCTGGAGGCATATGGTGTCTCCAAGCAAGTGGTAAATCAACATTTGCATTTTCATTTTCTACAGTGATAACTTTAGCACCAAAATATTTTATAATAAGTCTAAAAAATGCTTCTTGAAATTCAGTAAGTTCTCCCATTTTTTCAAGAAGATCATCAGGAATAGGAGGAAGGTCACCTAATTCTATATCTGAGTGTGGTAAAACTGAAATTCTTTTCATATTTTATAATTAAGATATAATTTTATATATTTTAATTATAAAATTATATTTGTCAAGTTATTCAAATATTTTTTCTAAACTTCATAAATTATTCTCTAAATTTTTTAAATATCAATTTGTATTTTCATCACTTCCTAGAGGATCAAGAGTAAGAATTTCTAAATTATATTTTTTTGCTATTTTTTCAAAATTTGAATTTTTAAATTGAGGTTCTATAAAAGCATTTTTTATATTATATTTACTTATTTTATCAGTTAAATTTTGAAGCTCACTAGAGTTTGGATTATTCAAAATTGATTTTTTAAAAACTATTTTCTTTGATATATCAATTTTTAAATCTTTAAATAAATAATCATAAGCATTATGGAAAACTATAAAGTATTGTTGTTTTTTTCAATTTGTTTTTTCTCTAAAGTTTTCTACTAAATTATCTATTTTTTTTATAAAATTTTCATAATTTTTTATAAAAATTTCTTTGTTTTCTTTTTGTATTTTTGCAAGAAAATTTTTTATTTTTTCAGCTATAATTTTTGCATTTTCTGGAGAAGTCCAAATATGTGGATTTTTTTCAAAATGTCATTCTGAACTTGGTTCAGAATCTTTCAATTTTTCTGAAAGTTTTAATACATTTTTTCCATTTATTTTTTTATCCAAAAATCAATCTATATGTTCAAGTCAAACTACAATAATTCATTTTGAATTTTCTAAATCTACAAGGTGAGAAGTTTTTAGACTGAAATTATGGGGAGACTTTCAGGCTCAAACTATATTTTTTACCAAAAAATTTTCTCATCAAATATAATTTGTAATAGAAGAGAGAGGGATTATAGAAGTGGTAATTTGTGTTTTTGTATTTTTGTGATTATTTTCTCAGCAAGAAAACAGCAGAAAAAACAAAGAAAATATCAGGAGAATTTTTTTCATAAAAGTTATATTATTGATACAAAGTATCATTAAGGATGATTGTATCTTTTTTGAAAAAAAGTCAAGAGAATTTTATAAATTTCCTTTGCATTTTTTTAAAAAATAAATATCATCGGGAAATGAAATACAAGGAACTACATTTTTTGATTTCAATTTTTCACTAAGGGGCTTTTATAGCCCCTTTTTCTTTTTCATTTTTTTACTTTTTTTTTTAATTATGAAACTTATTTTTATTACCGGCGGAGTCCTTTCTGGAATTGGAAAGGGGATTGCAGCAGCAAGTATTGGAGCAATTCTCAAAGATGCTGGCTACAAAATTTTTTCACAAAAACTCGATGGCTACCTCAATGTCGACCCAGGGACAATGAATCCAATCCAACACGGGGAAGTTTTTGTCACAGACGACGGCGCGGAGACGGATTTAGACATTGGACATTATGAGCGTTTTCTCGATACCAATCTCAACCATCTCTCATCTTTTACGACCGGAAAACTTTACGAAGAAATTATTTCTCGTGAACGAAAAGGGGAGTACTTGGGTGGGACGGTCCAGATTGTGCCACACTTGACGGATTTGGTTAAAGAAAAAATCAAACTTGGGTACAAAGAGAGCGGTGCAGATATTTCAATTATCGAGATCGGTGGGACGATTGGCGATATCGAAAATGAGTATTTTCTCGAATCGGCTCGACAGCTCCGACATGAGTACGGAAGAGAAAATATACAGTTTATTCATGTGGCACTTTTACCATTTTTAATGGCGTCGAAAGAACTCAAAACCAAGCCAATTCAGCATTCAGTTCGCGCGCTGATGGGATATGGGATTTCTCCGGATTTTCTTGTTGTGCGTGCGGATACGGATATTCCTGATGATATTCTCGAAAAAATCGCTCGCACGAGCGGACTCCAAAAAAAGCAAGTCATCTCCAATCCGACACTCGACACGATTTATCGTATCCCGACGGAGTTTTTTGAGGCGGATGCTGGAAAATATCTTCTCGAAAATCTCAATCTCCCGCCAACAAAAGGAACTATGAAAGATTGGTATAAACTGGTAAATAATATCGAAAATGCCAGTGAAATGCTGACGGTCGGTATGGTTGGAAAATATGTAGCGCTCGAAGATGCGTATTATTCTTTAAATGAAGGACTCAAATGCGCTGGATTTGCACATAAAAAACGAGTAAAAATCCGATTTATCGATGCAGAAAAAATCGAAAAAGAAGGTACAAAATCCCTCGAAGGACTTGATGGAATCTGTATTCCTGGTGGTTTTGGGGATCGAGGAATTGATGGTATGATTTTGACGGCAAAATTTGCTCGCGAAAAGAAAATTCCGTATCTCGGGATCTGTCTCGGATCGCAAATTATGGCGATAGAATTTGCAAGAAATGTTCTCGGAATCGAAAATGCCAACAGTGCAGAATTTGCGCCAGAGAATACTGAAAATGTGATCCATCTAATGAAAAGTCAAGAAGATGTCTCTGAAAAATGAGGGACGATGCGTCTCGGTGCCTATCCTTGCAAAATTTCGCAACAAACAAAAATTTATGATTTGTACAAAAAATACTCAAAAAATTATACAGAAGAAAATGGTGAACTTCTCGTGTCAGAAAGACATCGCCACCGATTTGAGTTTGATATGTCTTATCGCGAAGATATGCAAAAGAAAGGATTTGTGATTTCTGGGACTTCGCCAGATGGCACACTCACTGAAATGGTCGAACTCCGAGATCACCCATTTATGGTTGCTTCGCAAGCACACCCAGAATTTCTTTCTCGTCCGACGGCTCCACACCCACTCTTCATGGGATTTATTGCAGCGATGAATTAAGAAATATCTAAAAAATATTTTTCAAAATCTGCAAGTCAAAATTCTTAAAAAATCCTCGATTTTTTGCTTTTATCACAAAATTGTGCTACAATTTTTTTAAGCTTTAATCGATAGAAATGTACGAGAAAAATATTTCTTTAAAAAAATTCCACTCTTTGGTCGAGAGTGGAATTTTTTTATTTTTTTTCTTCGTTTTTATTTTCATCAGAATTATGCCCAAGCACAAAAAATCAGAGAAGTCAAAAAACCAAGAAAAGTATAATAAGTATAAAGAGAGACATAAAAAATTATATTTACAAAATAAATTTAGTCTTCTTTTGTCATGTGAATTTGTCTTTGTGGAAAAGGGAAGTTCAAACCTTTTTCATCGAAAGTTTTTTTGATAGTTTCAAGCATATCAAAATTGACAGTCCAGTAGTCAGCATTTTTTACAAATACTCGACAAAGAATAATCACAGCATTGTCGCCAAGTTCTCCAACAGCAATAGTAGTATTTTCTTTATCTAAAATACGATCTTCAGCATCTACGATTTCTTGAAGTGTCTTTTTTGCAAGATCGATATCATCACTATAATCAATCCCAATTGAAAGATCGAGTCGTCGGATAGGCTCTGTCGAAAAATTAATCATAGAACCGTTACTGATGTCAGCATTTGGAATAATAACTGTTCTTTTATCTGTAGTAAGGAGTATAGTATTGAAAATGTAGATATTTTTCACAGTTCATTCATATCCACTAAGAGATATGAAATCACCTATTTTATAAGGACGAAGCACTAAAATCATAACTCCACCAGCAAAATTTTGGAGGGTTCCAGAAAGTGCCATACCGACAGCGAGACCGGCAGCCGCGAAAATTGCCATAAATGAACTTGTTTCGATACCAATAACTTTAGCAGCTGACAAAAGTACAAAAATTTTTAGTAAAATAGAGATAGCACTGACAATAAAACCCTCAATCATAGGATCAAGTTTTGCTTTTTTGAGCGCTTTTTCAATACGACTATTAATAAAACCGACAACTTTAAAACCAATATAAAGAACTACTATAGCGATAATAAGTTTGAGACCAAAGTTTGTTAAAAAATGAGTCATTATATCAATGTATTTTTGGTTATTTGCAAGAAATTCTGTCATAAAGAAAAGAAAAATAAAAAATAAAAAGTCAAGCCATTGTGCAAATTTTTTTGAAAAAAGCAAAAGATTTTATAAGAAAATATAAATCATTTATTTTTTAAATTTGAGCACGTAGCCACTTTAAAATATCACTCATAAATTTTTCTCGACAAAGATCATTGTGGAGCTCATGATAACCTCCTTCATATTTTTTAAAAGTTGCAAAATTTGTTTTTTTGGCAAATTCTTGTGATGCTCGAAAATTTGTCAATTCATCACTAGTTCCATGAAGCAGTATCATTGGTAATTTTAATTTTTCTGCATTTTCCACCGCCCATTTTCCGGTTTCTATGAAGTCAAGTGAATATACAAAACCAACTTTTCCGTGCATTAATTTATCTTTTTTATATTTTCTGACTTCTTCGGGTATTCGTGAGATTTTTGAGATATTTAATCCGTTATTTAAAGTCATTTTTGGAAATATTTTTCTGAGAAACTGAGCCATTTTTATTTTCCATTTTGGTGGTTCAAATGCTAATGCGAGAAATGGACTTGAAGCAATAACTCCTTGTAAATTACTATTTTTTCGCAGTACATAATTTACAACTACATTGCCACCCATTGAGTGTCCATAGAGAAATATTGGTTTGTTTGGAAAGATATTTTCCGCTTTTTTGATAACCATTGAAACACTGTCTAATACGGCATCAAAACTGGGGCAATATCCTCGTTTTCATTTTGTTTTTCCATGTCCGAAATGATCAAAAGCCACTATAGAAT
>JAGYHI010000011.1 GCA_018457335.1 Candidatus Altimarinota bacterium
ATTTGTTTGAGATTGATGGCGAGATTTGTGTAAAAAATGCTGATGAGTAAAATTTGTAAAAGTACAAATCCGAAAATACCCAAAAAAGAAAAACTTACTTTCTTTTTTTGAAGAAAAATAGACACTGCTTTATAAATCAAATAAATCACAAAAACCGTCAAAAAATATGAGCTCATTGCACTAAGGATAGTAATATTTGTATCAACAGTAGCTTGGCTATGATATTTATCAACTTTTGTCGTGAGGTCAATTAAATTATAATGAGAAATATTCCCCATATAATAGGTGCTGATGACGGTATACCCCCAAAAAAGTGAGATAAGAATTCCAAAAATGAGTGTAATAAGTGCAAACATATTTTTTTAAAAAATGAAGTAATTTTAGAAATTTTATAGACAATAATTTCCACATTTTTGGTCAGAAATAATTTTTCCGTCTTGAAACGCAATTACTCGTTTTTTCATAATATTTACAATGGTTTCATCATGTGTTGCGATAATAATCGTCTTTCCTTGCTGATTAAGAGTGTCGAGGAGATACATAACTTCGAGGGCATTGTGTTTGTCGAGGTTTCCGGTTGGCTCATCACCGATGATGATTTGAGGATGATGAATCAGTGCGCGTGCTATGCCAGTTCTTTGGATTTCTCCACCAGAGAGCGTCTCGATAAATTTATCTTTTTTTGCAAGGAGTCAGACCTGTGAGAGCACTTCTGGAATTCTTTTTCGAATATCTTTATTCGAATAGCCACAAACCTCCATAGCAAAAGCGACATTTTCATAAACTGTTTTTTTGGAAAGTAGTTTGAAATCTTGAAAAATTACTCCCATTTTTCTTCGGTATTGGAGCATTTTTTTTGCGCTCATTTTTGAGAGATTATTTCCAGCATCATCTATAATTTCTCCTTGGCTGATTTTTTTTGATCCGATTATGGAGTTGATAAGACTGGTTTTTCCACTTCCTGATGCTCCGATTAGAAATACAAATTCTCCTGGCTTTATATCAAGAGAAATGTTTTTAAGCACATTTCTTTTATTGTATGCGAGAGATACATTTTTAAATTGCATTATTGCTGAAGAACATTAAGGGTAAAAGTTTTGACGGCTGATTTTTTATTTGCATCGGTTGCAGTAATAGTGACAGTATGAGTCCCTATATCTATATTTTCTGTTGAAACTGGAATCACAAAAACACTTCCTTTATTTGCTGATTGTATTACTTTTCCATCCAAAGCAACAGTGATACTTTTTGTATCTGTATGAATAAAAGTATTAAATCGCAGATTAAAAGGACTTCATTTATAAAGATTGATCGAATTTCTTTTTGGATTAATAAGAAGAATTTTTGGAGGGATTGCATTTGGATTATTTTTAATTTTTTCTCCAATTTTCTCGAGCACTTCTTTCGGATCCTTTTGAATTTCTAGGGTTTTATCATATCGATATCCGTATTCATCGATAAGTGTAATTCCAATTTTATTTATATTTCAAACACGACTGAGATTAATTCTATCATTTGCATTGGATTGAGGATTTCCATAAGGGGTTGTCTTGAGGATTTTTCCATTTTCTGAGATGATTGCTGTCTTGATTTTTCTGTTTCCATTCCAAGAAATTTGCAAAATATTTTTTGAAAGCCCTACCATTGCAGCCGAAACCTGTACTTGCCCAAGTCAGGCAGGACGATTACAATTGATATTTGATGATGAAGATAATGATCCAGATGTGTCAAGTGCTTTGAAAAAATCTTTTTTCCATGAAGGATCAAATCCATCTATAATCGGTGGTGAAGATGGGATTTTACGAAGGACAATGCCATCTTTTGGAGTGAATTCAGTTGCTGGCCCACCACAGTATTCATCCATTTGAATTTCTTTAAATCCAGCGTCTTTCAGTGTGAGCTTGACAGCTGTAAAGGTCTCTACTTTATCAGAATCTGCTGTACTTTCTGTAGCTAACCGCCCATTGAGTTTTGAAATGGTATAATGGAAAATATTTTTTGGTTTTTTGAATTCTTCTCTTTTTAAATCTTTATGAGCAAATCGCATAAATTTATTCCAAATTGGTGCTGCACAATTGAGTCCAAAACAATTTCGTTTTGTGGCTGAACCGTCTACATTTCCCGCCCAAACCACTGTGGTGATTTGAGGAGTATATCCAGCCATCCAGAGGTCGCCAGGAAAAATTAATTTACTACCTCGTTTTGCTGGTTTGTTGGCAGTTCCTGTTTTTCCAGCGACAGTTCGTCCGATATTGAGATTATTTTTCCATTCAGTGATATTTGGAATCGCATCTCGATTTGAGAGCATGAGCGAAGTAATATAGGCTGCTGCTGGTAAATTTGTCTCCTTTTTTGTACTTGTTAGTAAAATTTCTTTTTCTTTATTTGTGTGTTCGAAGATAATTCCTCCATTAGAATCTTCTATTTTTTGGATAAAATACATATCGCGTTTGATTCCATTGTTTGCAAGAACGCTGTATGCTTGCATAAGGTCAATTGGTCGAACTTCACTCGTTCCTAGTGCCATTGGAGCTCCATAATTTTCTCCAAATCCTGTAATACCAAATTTTGTTAAATCTTTTTTAATTTTCTCTTCTTGTTCAGCAAGGTAGTACATTTTTACAGCAGGGATATTTCGTGAATGTCCGAGAGCATAGGCAAGTGATTGTATTCCTTCCCATTTATTGTCGTGATTATTTGGAGTCCAGCCTCCAAATTTTGTCTCAACATCAGCGACGGGTGTATTATTTCCAATTGGATTTTTTGAGATAGCAAGTGCGTAGACAAGCGGTTTAAAAGAAGATCCAGGCTGACGATAGGCGGTTGCCATATTATTGTTTCCGCCGTTTTTGGTATCAAAATAATCTGGTCATCCTACAAGCGCAAGTAATTTTCCAGTTTTATTATCCATACTCACGAGAGCAGCACTATTTGCTCCGCGCAGCTTTTTGTTTTGTTGTACATGATTAAATACAATTTTTTCAGCTTCATCTTGGAGAGTTGGTTCAATTGTGGTATAGATTTTGAGACCTTGTTTAATATTGAGATCCTCTTTTTCATATTTTTTTTCGAGATATTCCTTTACCATCATTACAAAATATGGGTATTTTATCGTATGTTTGACTTTTTGAAATTGAAATTCGAGTCCATCCGCCCAAATTTTACCAAAAGTTTTTCCATCGATTTTTTTATCTTCAAACATTCTATAAGCCACAAAATCTTTTCGTCAAATAGTGTATTCAAGAGTATATTTTTCATTTTCCTCTTCCTCGTTTCGAATGACTCCTTCTATATGGGTTGATCCAAGGAAATTAAGAAGTTTATCAAATTCAAATGTTGTACATCCTTGAGAATCTATACGAAATTGTGAAATATCCGTATTGGTATTTCTAAGATTACATGCTTTCACATTATTACCATCTCTCGAAAATTTAATTTGTTTGATGTACTCTCTAAATGGTACATATATGCTTGCAAATTTTCCGTTTGCTGTTTGGAGATTAAGTGTGATTTTGCTATTTTTTTTGCTTTCTGGAAAAGCTTTTTGATTTGTTGGGAAAGCTTCAATTTTTCCCATAAGTCGATCACGGTGTGAATATGGTGAGTAGTAAGTTGGACTTTTTGGAAGGGATGCAAGTATGGTAGCACCGAGTGGTCCGACATCTTTTGCAGATTTTCCAAAGAAATTTTTCGATGCCTGCTCGACCCCGATAGCATTGTGCCCAAATTCGATAGCATTGAGATACATTTCTAGGATTTTTTCTTTACTATATCGTTTATTAAGTTCGTAAGCAAGATAAGCTTCTTGGACTTTTCGCTTAATAGAGCGTTCATTAGTGAGAAGTGTGTTTTTTATGAGTTGCTGAGAAAGAGTCGAAGTTCCTCTGACGCTATTGGTTTTTCCAGTTATATAATTGAGCCCTGCACGCACGAGCCCCTGAAAATCTACTCATGGGTTTTCAAAAAATCATTTATCTTCTGTTGAAATAAGTGCATCTTTGATAGATTGAGAAATTTCTCCATAAGTTTTGTATTCGAGAGTACCTTTGTCAGATTCTCTATAGAGCTCTCATCATTTAGCGTCATAGTAGACAGTACTTTCCTGAAAATATCATCGTTTTTCAATAAGAGAAACATTAGGAGCATTTTTTATATAGAGTCCCCAAATAAACAAAAATCCGAGCACTCAAAGGATTACAAAGATACCAAGAAGGCGAGTTAGAAATTTACCAAAAGAAAAAGTGGATTCCCTTTTCTGAGTATAACCTTGACGCTTTTTACGTCGTTGTATTCTGTTTGCTTGAGTTGATCGAGTTTTAAAATTATTGCTCATAATAATAAAAGATTAAGAACCTAAAAGTTTTTTTCGTTGACTCGCTTCTCCAGAGAGAGAAGATTTTGATGATGTTTTTTGTAGAGTTGGCTTTTTCTTATTTTTAGAAGATGGTTTTTTGGTGTCCTCTTTTTGTGATTTTTTCTCATTATTTTTTTTATCATCTGTTTTTGAAGTAGTAGTGTCATCTTTTGGGCTGATATCATTGAGATAATAATTTACTGGTTTTGCAAAAGTAAAGTAATTCTTTTTATCTTTTCCAAGAATAATATCAATTTTAACACCAGTACTTGTTGATGCGGGTATAAATTCGATTGGCATTTTTGGTTCAAGTGCTTTGAGGGCTTGTACTGTGATTGAATTTTCATCGAGAATATTTCCACTTCCATCGCTTCCAGTAAAGACTTTTATGTGTGATTTTTCCGCAAGTATACCGGTGTACGAGAGAGCATTTTTATGATCGATTGGAAAGCCTATTTGTTCAAATCATTTTCGTACGAGATAAGCATTGCCTTTTTGTGTTTTTGTCGTCTGAAAACGTATCCATTTTGGTTGTTTTGGAAGAGTAGGATATGAAAAAATAATTTTTGAAAATTGTACAATATCATCGTAAACTGAAAGTCTTGATGGGGCAGCTTTTTCTGGAATAATAGCAGCAGCACCGCCAAAATATGACCTGTGTGGGTTATAGAGATACGCACCAAGTTCACACTTCATAGCGATACAGTGGCGATTTAAATTAAAGAGATGAATATTTTCTTTTTTAATATCTTTGAAAGCCAGTGCCATTTCACCAACTTCACCGATAGTTAAATCGGTATTAATGTGGGTTTGGAGTGAGTCGAAAATATCAGCGATTTTATGTGGCTGAGTAAGAAGTCCAAGATCCATAGCTTTTTCTTTTATAGATCGTAGAATTAATTGCTGACGAGCCGATCGGTCGATATCACTCGTACTATGTCTTGATCGGGCATATCGAAGTGCTGTCTCACCGTCGAGAGTTTGTCGTCATTTTTCTAGATAAAAAGTTGTATAACGATAATCATAGGTAGGATATCTTTTATCGAGAATAGTTTTTGGTACATCAACTGTAATGCCACCAAGAGTATTTATAATTTGTTTAAATCCTTGAAAATCAACGACCGCATAGTGATCAATATTTTGTCCAGTGATTTCGTGAATTTTTTCAGCAAGTAAATTAATTCCTTGTCATTTACTTTTTCCAATGTGATAGAGCCCGTTGATTCGACCTGCTGAATATCGGCTATATGCTACATATAAATCCCGTGGAATCGACAAAAGTGTGACATTTTTTGTGTCAAAATCAATCGACGCAAGAATTATAGAATCTGTCAAATCGCTTCCAGCATGTCCTGATCCACCAATACCTGTTAAAAGAATATTTTTCTTGCCTTTTGGTCCAGTTTCTTTTTTCTTCTGTGTATCATCTTTTGTCAGTGCTTTTATAGGATTAAAGATTTTATATTCATTATTTTTACTGATTTGTTGATTTCCAATTGCACGAATTCCAAGAACACATCAAAAAACAATTAAAGCAACTATAAGGAGAAAGCTTACAATTCTTCGTATTATTTTTGGGGATTTTTTCTTGTTGAATCAGTTTTTTAATTTTGATGATTTCGGATCAGTTATAAAAACATCTGATGTGTTTTTTGTTTGAATTTTCTTTGTTTTAAAGTGAGACATAAATAAAGAAAGAAATATAAGTCCATTGATTATAAAAAAAAATTCTGCTTTTTCAAATAAAAAACACAAAATGTATACAAAAATTTATTTTTTTCTGATAAATATCGAGAAAATAAAGAAATAAAAAATCAAAAAAAGTCCATCTCAAGAAGAGATGGACCAAAATACTTTTTGACTGAAAGATCTTAATTTTTTTCTTGTAATAAGTTCTTTAAGTGCCAAAGTATGTCTTCGCAAAATGCATCATGATCTCTATATCCATTAGCGCTTGCATCCACATGTTGTTTTGCTTCACCAGTAAGATGAATGGACACAGTGTTTAAATCAATGCCAAGTCCTTTTTTAAATTGATTCACGATGGCATTTGCGATCGTACTTGGAGTTTTATTATATACAGACTCCAGTGTTAAATTGATTTGATCAGACATCAAATTTACCTCATATTTTTATATTTATATTTCGAAGTACAATCTCGAGTGTTGCACTTCACCATTGTCATTATAACTCTTTTTCTCTACAAAATTTCGAAAAATTCACAAAGTAAAAATTTCATAATAACTTAAGTATAATAGATTTTTTCTTGTTTTTGTCAAGATTATTTTTGACTTTTTTAAAATTCATTGAATAAAATTTCTGTATACAATATAATTTAAGATTCAGTTGTATACTTTTTTACATTTTTTACAAAGTATACATTTTTTATGTCAAAAACTTGTGAAAAAATATGTACTTTTAAAATATAAAAATATTATGTCAAGAGAAAATCTTCACACAAAATTCACATAAAATGACATCAAAAACCCCATAAATATCGGAAAGAAAAATCTCTATACGAAAAGACTTATGAAAAATGCAAATTTTCCCTTTGACACCAGTGAAAAAATCTATATTATGTTCATTGTTAAAACATTGTTCCTTTATATATTTTTTTGTGCATCACGATCCAGTACTTTTTGACAAAGTTTTTGACATTTATCACGAGATTTCACCACGAAAATATGTCATCGATGCGACTCAAGGGCTCGGTGGACATACTCGTATGTTGGTTGAATGACTTGATAAAGATGGTATTTGTATCGGGATAGATAGAGATATCGACAATATCAAAATCGCCGATGAAAACCTAAAAAATGTCAAAAACCACAAGAGTGTACATTCGAGTTTTGAAAATATCGAGAGCATCCTTCAAGAAGAAAAAATAGACGAAATTGATTTTATTCTCTATGATCTGTGAGTATCAAGCGCTCATTATGATGATGCAAGTCGATGATTTTCTTTTCGATTTGACGGTCCACTTGATATGCGATTTGATCGGACAACTGGCAAAAGTGCAAGTGAGTTTTTGATGAAAGCAAGCGAAAAAGAGTTGGTAGAGATTTTCCGAAAATATGCTGATGAAAAAAAGCCGTACTTTGTCGCCCGAGCCATCCTCGAATCTCAAAAAGAAAAACCAATCGAGACGACGAGTGAGCTTGTAAAAATCATCGAAGCGGCCAGTTTTGATAAAAAATCAGTGATGCGAGTTTTCCAAGCACTGCGAATCGCAGTCAATGACGAATTTTGACACGTAGAAAGATCCCTTCATCAAGCTATAAAACGCTTGCGAATTGAATGAAAAATTGCAGTTATCACTTTTCACTCGATAGAAGATCGCATCGTCAAAAAGCTCTTTGCCGAATACCTCCAAGATGAAGTCGATGATTTCACTGGAATGATCACAAAAAAAGCTAATTATAAAAAATACACAAAAAAACCAATCCTCCCAGATGAAGAAGAAATAGAGGCTAATCCTCGCGCTCGAAGTGCTAAACTTCGTGTTCTTACTCGTATCTCTTAATCTCCATATTTCCTTATGAATGCCAATGTGCTCGTAGCAAAAAAATGACATATTCCTTTCTTTTCAGCTCGAAAATTGGCTCGTGAGCATTTTAAACTTTCTTTTACTCAGACTTATGTTTTGTCGATTATCTTCATTGCTTGTCTTGGTGTGTATTATGTGTGGCTTTTAAATCAAAATGCTACAAAAGGGTTTAATGTACAGGGATTACAGGTAGAAAGTAGAGATTTAGCCTTCAAAGAAAATCTTTTAGACATTCGTATAGCACAAGGAAAATCAATTGATACAATCCGTCAAAATCCTATCGTTGCTGAAATGAAAGATGTGGAGAATCCGAGGATTTTAGTACAAAAAGATACGACTCTTACTATGAATAATTAATCTATGCCAAAAGCACTCCAAAGACTGATAGATATGATACATTATCTTCCGGGTATCTGAGAAAAAACCGCAGCCAAACTTGCGTTTTTTTTATTTAAGGCAAATGCCTCATATGTGAAAAATTTTGCAGAGGCGCTTCTTGATGTCCATACAACGCTTGTCGAGTGTACGACTTGTCACGGTATGACCGATAAAGAAAATCCAGTATGTATGATTTGTAATGATAAAAAACGAGAACAAAATATGATTTGTGTGGTCGAGGATTATCTCGACATGCTTTCTATTGAGAAGACAGGTGTCTATCGTGGATTGTATCACATTTTGTGAGGAGCGATTTCACCTATCCAAGGGGTGACTCCTGATAAGCTCCACTTTGATACACTTTTTGAGCGAGTACTTTCGGATAAAGAAATTGATGAAATTATCCTCGCAACCAATCCAAATATAGAAGGGGAGGCGACTTCATTATATGTTATCGAGCATATTCCACGAGAAGTGAAGATTTCTCGGCTCTCAAAAGGGCTTCCACATGCCGGTGCTATCGAGTATGCTGATGAGATTACACTCCTTTCTGCCTTCAAGGGAAGGGGATAGGTATATTTGTACAGATATTAAATTATAATTGTACAAAAATATAAAAAAGAGCAAATATTAAACTATAATTGTACGATTTTTGATTAGAATCGTATATGTATTCTTAATTTTAAAAGACTATGATTGCAATTGTTACAGCCATGAAAGAGGAATCGGAAATTCTCGTCAAAAAATATAACCTTAAAACTTATAAAAAATTTAAAAATTGGACAGTTTTTAAATGAAAACTGCACAAAAATGAAATTTTACTGGCATTCTCTGGAATCGGAAAAATCCAGTGTGCAATGGCGACAACTTGGATTTTAGAAAATTTTTGAGAAAAAATCACAAAACTTATCAATATCGGAATCGCTGGAAATACTGGAAAAACATCAGCAAAAATTGGTGATGTTTTCCTACCGAAAAAATTTTGGCAGAGTGATATGTATCTGCCTTTTGATGGCAGTCATCTCGACTACGCGAAAAAATCTATTGAAATCACTCCAAAAATTTCAGAGAAAACTTTTAAAAATTTTACACTGCATACAGAGGGTACTTGTGCAACAGCAGATAGATTTGTCGATAATGAAGCAGAAATCGAAGACTTAAAAAATCGCTTTGAGGCGGATGTTTGTGAGATGGAAGCCTTTGCTTTTTTATCAGTCGCACGCGAGTATTATGTACTCGAAAAATGCATTTGTATCAAATCTATCTCTGACGGAGCCGATAGTGATGCACAGGAGGTTCATATGAATAATCTCGAATTTGCTATGAAAAATGGGGTTGAGGTTTTGGAGAAAGTTTTAGAGGTGTAATTTTTTGTTAAAGGAAATAATATTGTTGACAGAAATTAAATTATATGATACAATTGTTGTATAATTTAAATTTTCAATATGAATTACAAAAATACGACAAGTGAAAATTCCCCAGAAACTCGGCTCAACGAGGCGTTTCAAAAACTGGGGGAATTGCGAGAGGTGACTTATGCTTATAAGTCAATTGAAGATTTTGGCGGGAAAGATTTTAATCTGACACTTTTTTCAAATTTTAATGGTATTGATTTTTTGGGCAATAATGGAAAAACACTTCAAGATTCGATAAATCAAAATGGATGACTCCAAAATTTTCTCAAAAATTTAAAAGAAACCACCGAAGGAAATTTGCAAAAAATAATTGATGAGCTTGAAAATTTGAAGCAAGAATATCAAAATGATAAAAATACACTTTTGTTGATTGATAATTATCTAGCGGCGGCACATTTTTCGTATTATGCGGTGATTCCAGAGTTGACAAAAGCTGGCTATAAAAACGGACTTTCTCTCGAAGAGAAAAAGGAAATTCATAAAAATCTCAATAAATATGATGCACAACTTTTCTTACCAAATGTAATGGAAAATGAAGAGTATATCGAGGATACTTATGCGTACCTCTCAAATATGCTCGAAAATCATAAAAATGATATTGAAAAAGAGGAATATGAGAAAATGCAAGCATTTTTAGAAAAATTGGCGATGACCTATTATGAAAAAGGATTTGGTGGAGAAAACCCAGAAAATCCGCCAAAAAATGAGAATGGAAAAATCGTCATCAAGCCAAAAAAACCGTATGAAAATGACAAAAAATATCGAGAAAATTTCTTGAAAGAACTCTCAGAAATCAAAATCCCGCGGGAAGACTATAAGACGATAATGCATTTGTATAATCAAATCGCGGGAGTCCCACAGGAAATCGAAGAGGGAAATTTTGCGTGTTTTAGTGATAAAGACCATGCTTTTTGAGTGCCAAACAGTCCTGCTTATGATTCAAAAACTGCTGAAGAAATGGTGAGAATTGCAGGACATGAGACGACACATTATGTAAATCTCTTACAAAATATAGTTGATGGTTTTAAAAATGGGAAAAAGGAGTATAAAAAAGTCCTTGACAACTACACAAGAGAACAAAACATGATGACAGTGAAAATGATAAAATCATATTATGATTCTCTCGAAGAAAATGTAAAAAACGAAAAAAATCTCCAAGAAAAAATGCTTTTTAAAAAAGAAATAAATGAGATGAGTGATAGTGATTTAACAAGAATTATACGAGGATTTGCAGATGAAATCGCAAATAAAAATGATGAGGAAATCGCAAAGATAAAATCAAATTTTCTCGATAAAAATACTCAGCAGAAAAAAGAAAATTATAAAAATATGATGGAAGATTTTTTGTGAAAAATGCGCAAAAAATTGCCGTGAGATATGATAAAAGAAGAGGGGCTGGCAAGTATGTTTGAAAAACTCGTTTCGGGAATCCCGCTTGATAAAATTAATTATATTTGAGTTGGGTTTCCACCAGTGGTATTTGCTCAAATTCTTGCGGGTGAGGATAATTTAGAATTTCAAAAAGTTTACAATAAACTCCTTTATAAAAGTGGTGCTAGAGGAACTATTGTTGATGCAAAGTGAAGGTTGTACCGCTATAAACGATGATATTTTCTCGATGTGGAAGGTGGCTCTATGAAAGATACATCATATGGAGTTGGACTCAGAGAAGTGCAGAAATATTTGCAAGAATGACTGCCTTTGAAGTATCTCTATGGTGGAAAAATTTCTATTGATGATGTGCGATCACAAGAATTTGAGCCAAAGGATTTCTGAATGGACGAACTTTCACCATTTTTGGTTTCAAATTTGATGGTGTTTATGCTCCAAAACCGAAAAACTTTCTCAGAAGGACGAAAGCAGACAATTGCAGAATTTAAAGACGCTGTTGATCTCAAAGAAAAACTTGCTGATTGGGATTTACATAAAAATTTTATCAAATATATGAAAGAAAAATATACTTTTCTCGCTCCGTACTTTGATAACTTAAAAGAAAGTGAACTTTTTACTCGTGTAAATAAATATAGAGTCGCACGAATTCTTAATATTGTTGAGAAAAATAAAGCGACTAATAATGAAAATTTTAAGTAGAAAATAATATAGAGTGATTTTTTTGCCAAGATAATTTAATCTCGTTACAGAGGTCAGGGCAGAGGCTTTTCAGGCCTTGTATCGGCAGTTCAATTTTACTTTTTGCTAGTATCTCTATAAAATTACTCATAAAAAACTTGCTTTTTTAAAAAAATCACTATAATATTTCCACCCATATCCGTGAAATGTGGGAGTTTGTCTTTTTGCAATCAGTAAAAAACAGACGCTTGAACCAATTTATTTTTTTATTTTTCTTTCTATTATGGCAAAAAAACACGGAAAAAAGTTTAACCAAGCTATCAGCTTGATTGACACCGACAGAGCCTATACTGTCAAAGAAGCAGTAGAGCTTCTCGATCGAACAAACACTGTAAAATTCGATCCAACTATCGAAATCCACTTTAATCTTGCTATCGATCCTCGACAAGCGGACCAAATGGTACGATCTACTATTACACTTCCAAATGGAACTGGTAAAACGAAAAAAATCGGTGCCTTCACTGATCTTGGAAACGAAGCAGAGCTCAAAAAAGCTGGTGTTGCTGTTGCTGGTGGAGATGATCTTATTGATCTTGTTTCACAAGGAAAAATCGACTTTGATATCGCTATTGCAACTCCTGGTATGATGCGAAAAATGGGTAAAATTGCTCGTGTCCTCGGTCCAAAAGGTATGATGCCAAACCCAAAAGCTGGTACTGTAAGTGAAGATCTCGAAGCAGTCGTAAAAGAACTTATGGCTGGACGATTTGAATTTAAAAATGATAAACAAGGAAATGTTCACTCTATCGTCGGAAAACTCTCTTTCGGTGAAGAAAAACTTGAAGAAAACATCAATTACTTCATCCAACAAATGAAAGCAGCAAAACCATCTGGTGTAAAAGGTGGAAAATATATTACAAGTGTATTTGTATGTAATGCTATGGGTCCTGGAATCCGTATTGATTTCAACGCAGCGTAATTAAAAACCAAGAGAAAGAAGGGGTTTTTATAGCTTTTTCTTTCTCTTTTTCTCCTTTTTGAAAAAAACTCAAAAAATAACTTGCTTTTTTCAAAAAAATCATATAATAACACTCATCGACCAAATTTGGCGGGGTAGCTCAGTGGTAGAGCAGAGGCCTGAAAAGCCTTGTGTCGGCAGTTCAATTCTGCCCCTCGCCACCATTCGACTCTACCATAAAAAACTGGATCATTAGCTCAGTTGGTTAGAGCACTTGCTCGACATGCAAGGGGTCATTGGTTCGAATCCAATATGATCCACCATATTGATTTACATATATACTCATGGGCGATTAGCTCAGTGGCGAGAGCATCTGCCTTACAAGCAGGGGGTCATAGGTTCGAATCCTATATCGCCCACCATGAAAAATCAAATGAAAAATGTGCAAAACTTGCACATTTTTTTGGAAAATATTAATCATAACATGAGGTGTTAATTAAAACATAATATGACAAGAAGTATATCATCTACTGTACAAAAACAGCTTTTTGCTATTTCTAAATGACTTTGCCAAAATCCTGACTGTAGAGAAAAAGTTATTATAGAATGAACTAAAGCTATATTTAATATATGAGAAATGGCTCATATTAAATGACATAGTTCATCTTGACCAAGAGGTGATAATAAGAATGAAAGCGATAATTCATTTGAAAATTTAATTGTATTATGTCCTAACTGTCATGCTAAAATTGATTCAAATCCAGAAGATTACCCAGAGGAACTTCTTAAACAGTGGAAGCAAATATTATCAGATAATTATTCTGGTATCCAAACTATACAAGATGCTTGGGATGAAGTCATAAATTCAACTAAGAAACAAATAAAACCTAGTTTAGTTTTAAATGGAAGAAAAGAATACATTACAGAATTGATAAGTGTATTAGAGTTAGATTGAAAAAAAATAGAAGTAAAATCAGATTCTCTTTTAGAATCATATTTATTTACTTTTGCTGTATTATTAGGGAGTCAAAAAAATAGGAATATTGTTGCTAAAGTTGCTAATAATCAAGAAGAATTTGAATTATTATCAAATTCTAGTGATAAAATTACCATAATACCAAATAAGTGATTTATTCCCTCGAATATTTGAAGAGCAATTGCTAATTGAAATAATGTCATTTTATTTAGTGGAAAAAAGTCTCTGCATAAATCTATTCATTTTGATAAATCTATAGAGCTTTTACCAATGAATAGATTTGATAGGATAGATTGACTTAAGGAAGTATTATGAGATGAGCAAATAGCAGAGAAAGTTTATAATGAGACTAAAGGGTACCTGTTTCCAATTCTGAGACATAAAGCTTTAGAATTTAATGAAAGTTTGAGACCAGAATGGTTGGATAAAACAGATAAAAAAGTCCTAACTACAATATTTTTGATTTCAGAATGGGAAGAAGGTACTGATGAAGAACTTATTAAATATTTATCTGATAGAGAGTATATTGAATTCAAAGAAGATTTAGAAGTTTTGGCAAAATCAGATGATTCTCCCATTAGAAAAATTAGTAATGTATGGCAAATTATTTCAAAAAGTGATTTATGGGTTTTTGTACAAGATGAAATTACAGAATCAGTGTTAAAGAACTTTAAAACTGTTTGTACTTATGCTCTATCTGACTTAGATCCAAGAGTTGATTTACCTGTAAAGGATAGATGGTGGGCTAATATAATAACTAATAAAAGACCAGAGTTTTCTTCAAGAAGTAAAAGGTGACTCAGTGACTCTTTAGTATTGTTATCTATTATTGATAATGACAATGTAAAAAATATTATATGACAAATTGTAAATGATATTTTAAAGTCAGAAAAAAATATTTCAAAGCTATTAAACTCTATAGATTCAAATATTGAGAATATTGCTGAGGCATGTCCAAGTATATTTCTATATTTTATAGATAATAATATAGATGATTTACAATGAGTATTTGAATGATGAGATTTAGTAATGTGAGGATGATGAAGTTATTGTCAATTATTGTGGGCTTTGGAAAGACTATCTTGGAATAAGGAATATATATACAAAGTAATTGATATTTTATGCAAGTTGGTTCAAAGGTATGATAGTCAAATAGCAGATAATAATGTTAATAGACCTCTTTGAACGTTAAAGGAAATATTTGTATTATGGAAAAATAATACAATTTTATCAGTTGGAGAAAGGCTTAAGGTTTTGGAAAAACTATCCAATAAATATGAAAAATTGGTATTTGACTTATTAGTGAAGCTTTTTAATCAAACTAATTCTTTTTGAGTAGCAAAACCTAATTATCAGTTATGGTCAAAGGATGTTAAAAATAACATAACACATTGAGAACACAATATTTATATTAAGGGGATAATTTTATTAATGATAGAATTATTTGAGAAAAATATTGAAGAAAGAGTAGAAGATATTGTTAATAATTTTACTAAATTTCCTAAAAAAGAATTTAATAAAGTAATTTCTATTTTAGAGTGAATTAATTTTTCATCTTTTCAGAATAAAGAAATTCTTCTAAAAGTAGTGTCTGAAATAGAAGAAAAGTTACACTTTTTTAAAATTTATCAACATGAATCTATTTTAACTCACTATAATGAAGCAGAAAGTAAACTTATAAAATTACATTGATTATTGTTGTCTGGGAATGAATTAATATCAAACATAGGGTTGTTTGATGAAGATAGAAAAATTATTGTTTCAAGACTATCAGAGTATAAATGAGAAAAAGGTCATTGGGATGAAGAAAGAAAAATAGCAGATAGGGAGAGAGAAAAAAAGATAAAAGATATTTATAAGAAATATAGATTTGAATGAATTATAAAACTAGTAAAAGAGCTAAAATATAATCATTTAATTGTTTCTGCCATTATTGAATCTTGATTAAAAAAGAAAATACAAGAGGATATATTTTTACTCTTAGCTCATAAAAACAAAAAACTAGTATATTTTGCAATGAACTTTATATATCAATTAGATTACAAATGAGATGAATTTATTAATAAAAAAATTAAGATATTAAATAATTTTGAGCAAAAACTAAAAATTAATTTTCTCTCATGATTAAAGTTAAGAACGAGTACACTAAAATTAATAAAGAAACAAAGTCTAGAAGAACAAAAATTATTTTGGGAATGATTATGACAGTTAAATAACTATTATTTTTTAGATGAGGATGGTTATGATGAAATAAACTATTTTTTGTGAGAACTTAACAAATATGGTTTTACACATATTGCTTTTAATGAAATTGGAATGCTGGAACATAAAAAGCAAATGGATAACATAGATAATAAACTCATTTTAGAAATATTGGATAATTTGGTAGATTTTATTAATAATAAGAGATGACATGTGCATTCATTAAAATATACTTTTGAAAATATATTGAGTTATTTATATTGACAAATAGATAAGTGATTTTTGCCTAAAAAGGCAATACTTCAAATTGAATATAGGTATGTGAAGATTTTAGATGAACCAAAAATTCTTAATGAGGAGCTATCAAGTAATCCAGATTTTTATGTAGAAATGATTTGTAATATATGTAAGACAAAACATCGAAATAAAGAAGAAGTTATTAAAGATAAAAAAGCTGTAGCATCTGTATCTTATGAAGTTTTAAGAAAATTTACTATGATACCGTGATATAGGAATGGAAAAATAAATTATAAGGAATTAGAAAGTTGGATAGATAGAGTGTTGAGGTTATTAGAGGAAAAAGATAGATATGAAATATGATGTCAAAAAGTATGAGAACTTTTAATAAATTGTTGAGAGGGAAAAGATTGAATTTGGCCAGTAGAAGAAGTTAGATATATATTAGAAAAATATGAGAATGATGAAATAGAAACTTGATTTTGTATTTGAAAAAGCAATTCAAGGGGAGTTACTACAAGAAGAATATATGATTGATGAAAAAAAGAAAAAACTCTAGCTGAATGATTTTATAGGGATGCTGAAAAAATAAGATTAGATTATCCAAGGACATCATGAGTGTTAAGAAATTTATGAGATAATTATACGAGGGATGCAAAATGGGAAGATGATAGAGTGAAATTAGAATAATTTTATTTTTTACAAAATAAATACAAATAGTTTTTGAAAAATTTTTAAAAAATCTCTTGGCTTTTTCTTTATTTTCTATACAATATACAAATACATTTTAATAAAAAGTTATGCTACAAGAACCAAATTATATTACACAAATTTCAGAAGAATTACAATTAAAAAATTATCAAGTAGAAGTTGTTTTGGAACTCATTGCAGAATGAGCAACTGTTCCTTTTATTGCAAGGTATAGAAAAGAAAAAACAGGAGATTTAAATGAGGATAATATAAGAGAGGTTATTGCTCTTAAAACAAAAATAGAAAATCTCTATGAAGCCAAAAAAACTGCTATAAATGGAATAGAAGAACTTGGGAAAATGACTCCAGAATTAATGGAAAATATCCTAAAAGCAAAGACTTTGAAAGAAGTGGAAGATATTTATAAACCATATAAATCAAAGAAAAAAACAAAAGCTATGATTGCAATTGAAAATGGTTTTCAAATTGTAGCTGATGAGATTAAGAAAAATAAAGATTTAACAAAAAATGATGAAGTTTTACAAGAATTCCTAAAAGATTTTTCTTTTGAAGAAATTATAGAATGAGCATGTGAAATAATTGCAGCAGAAATTTCAGCAAATGCAGATTTAAGGGCAGACTTAATAGAAACTCTACAAAAATATGGAGAACTTTCATCAAAATATAAAACTGAAAAATCACTTGAAAAATTAAATGAAAAAGATAAAAATCAAATTCCAAAGTTTGAAATTTATAATGATTTTACTCTAAAAATTTCTTGGTTAAAACCTTATCAAATTTTAGCATTAAATAGATGAGAAAAACTTGGAATTTTAAATAAAAAAATAGAAAAAACTGATAAAACTTTTGAGGGAATTGGTTATCACTATGCTAGAATTCTTTCCTGTCATTCTGAACAAAAATCTGTCATTCCGGACTCCGATCCGGAATCTCTAGATCCTGAAACAAGTTCAGGATGACAAAGAGAAAATTCAGGATGACAAATGACTAATACAAGGAAAAACAGAATTTCTTTTCCTTTTTCAGAGCAACTTACAGAATGATTAAAAAAATGATATGATGCTTTATTTTCATCAGTTGAAAATGAAATTATGTCAAATTTATGAGAATATTGAGAAGATGATGCTATTTCCACTTTTCAAATAAATTTGAAAAATTTACTTATGACTAAACCAGAGTATGGAAAATCTATACTTTCAATAGACCCTTGATATGCAGCAGGTTGTAAAATAGCAGTTTTAGATGAACTTTGAAATCCTTTAGAGTTTAGTAAAATATTTTTACATAGAGAAGAAAATGCTAAAACAATTCTTTGAGATTTAATAAAAAAATATTCTCCAAATGTTGTAATTGTAGGGAATTGAACTTGAAATTTAGAAACTATAGAAGTTTTGAAAAAAGTTTTAGAAGGAGAAAAAAATGCTCCTGAAATTTATATAGTAAATGAAAGTTGAGCCTCTGTTTACTCTGCAAGTAAAATTGCAAAAGAAGAATTTCCAGATTTAGATTCTCTTGATAGAGGGACAATTTCTCTTGGAAGAAGGTTTATAGATCCACTTTCAGAACTTGTAAAAGTGCCTGTTTGAAGTATAGGAGTTGGACTTTATCAGCATGATGTTGCTCCAAAAAAATTGGAAGAAAAACTTGGAAATGTAGTGGAAGATGTAGTAAATGAAGTTTGAATCAATGTGAATAATACTTCTGTTTATGTCTTAAATCAGATTTCTTGAATAGATAAAAGACTTGCAAAAAAGATTTATAATAATAGACCTTATAAATCAAGAGAAGAGCTTAAAAAACAAATGAATGATAAACAATATGAACAAGCAATTTGATTTTTGAGAATCCCAGAAAGTGAAGAAAAACTTGATAATACAGATATTCATCCAGAGCAATATGAACTGGCTAAATATATTTTAGAAAATGTAGGGAATTCAGGCCTGAATTCCCTACAAGGAGAGGGAGTGGCACAATTTTTCAATGAAAATAAAGAAAAATTGGAAAATATTTATCCTGATGTAAATGAGTCTACAATAGAATTTATTTTACAATCTTTTAAAAATGCAGGAATAGAAAAAAGGACTATTTCAACTCATAAAAAAGTGGATTTTAATGAGAAAAAACAAGAAATTAAAGAATGATCAATAGTAAATTGAATAGTAAAAAATGTGGTTGCTTTTGGTGCTTTTGTAGATATTTGACTGAAAAATGATGGACTTGTGCATATTTCAGAAATTGCAGACACTTTTGTAAAAGATCCAAATGAATTTTTGGAAGTTGGGCAAGATGTGAGAGTAAAAGTGACTAAGATTGATGAGAAGAGTAGGAAAATACAACTTTCTATGAAGGGATTATAATTAGAAAAATCACTATTTTCTAAAAAAACATTGACAATATATATATATATATATATATAATGGATGCATTATTTTCTAACTTTATAAAATTATGGCAAATGATGTAAAATATGAATGATTAGCTCAATTTTATGAAAAAAATCCTAAAGTATTTTTAGAAAAAACTGATTATATAAATGTAAATAAAATTATTTTAGGACTTGTTGCAATTGCTTGTGTGGTTTTGATTTTTAAACCAGATTGGCTTGAATATGTGCTTTTATTTGTGAAATTGGGAAATTTTATTCCTATGATTGTAGCAAAAATTGCTTTGGGAATTATTGCAGCATTTTTATGATTTATGGCTTTCTTTCCATATTCAAGATATATTTTAAAGGAGAGTGGGGAAGAGGTAAAACAATTTAAAAGTAAAAAATTTGACCTAGAAGGTGGGCAACTTTTTGACAAATATATAGAAGCATTTGAAAATAAAGATTTAGAAACTTTATACAATGCTCATGCTACTGACAGTGGTTCTTTGGAACTTGTGATAGATTATGCACCAAAATCTAAAAAAGCCTATTTGTTATTGATAAATATGTATTATGGAGATGTGAATTATAGTTCTGATGTTTGGGAAATCTCAGGAGCAGACTATGAAAAATATTTTAAGATGCTTAAAAAAATGTAGGGGAAAAATTACAAAAAAAGAGCTATAGTTGATAGCTCTTTTTTTTTTTTTTTTTTTTTTTTTTTTTTTTTTTTTTTAAAATTTTTTTTTTTTTTT
>JAGYHI010000012.1 GCA_018457335.1 Candidatus Altimarinota bacterium
AAATGAGAAAACTTTTCAAATATTTAATGAAGCATTTGCTTATTACAGGAAAGTTCTTGGGGTAAATCATATTTTTGAGTGGCACGGAAAAAAATTTAATACCAATTTTAGAAATGAACCTTTTCGACCATCACAAGAAGTGCAATGTAAATACGGATTATGAATTTGTAAAAATATAAATCAAAAATCAATTGTCTCAGGAGAAGTATATAGTAGAGAGGAAGATTTTCAGTATTTCTGACAAGCATTCCGATATTGGAGAAAAAAACTCGGTGCAAATAAAGTTTTCAAATGGCATGGAAAAAAATATCGAACTAATGTAATCTCTGAACCCTGGAATCCTACAAGAGAAAATATACAACCGGTTAAAGATATTATCTTTAAAAATAAAGAAGAAATTGTAGAAAAAACTCCGGAAAAAGCTATAAAAAACACTTCTGCTAATAATGAAAACATAAGTAAAACCAAGACCAAAAAAAGTGAAGAAAAAGAAGTTATAAAAGAAACAAAAAAAGATTATAATCCATTTGAAGATTTTTGAGAAACAGAAACAAATAGTTGTTTTGATTATAAAACAAAGGAAACTTGTGAGCCAGATTGACAATGACTTCATGAAAATGGATGTATGTGGGTAAATGAATATTGTGCTCTCGTATCATAAATTATAAATCCTCATTATTTGTTAATGAGGATTTTTTATAAAAAATCTCACGAAAATTTGCTATTTTTCAAAAATTGCATACCATAGAGTTATGGCTATAAAATCTTCAAATACACAAATCGCGGATGAGCGACCAGTTTCACCAAAAGAGCAGGCGAGTGAGGGAAATTATCAGTATTCTTTGCGACCGAAAAATCTCACTGAGTACATCTGACAAGAGCATATTAAAAAGCATCTCGCGGTGGCAATTGAATCTGCGAAAATTCGTGATACAGCATTGGAACATATTTTATTTTATGGTCCGCCAGGACTCGGGAAGACAACACTCTCGACACTTATTGCCAATGAAATGGGCTCAGCAATCAAATCCACGAGTGGTCCGGCTATCGAAAAACAAAGTGATTTGGTTTCGATTTTGACGAGTATGCTCGAAGGAGAGATTTTGTTTATTGATGAAATTCACCGTTTGAAACCTCAAATTGAAGAGATTTTGTACTCAGCGATGGAGGATTTTCAGATAGATATTATGGTGGGTTCTGGCACTGGGGCGACGAGTATCAAGATGGATATTCCAAAATTTACGCTGATTGGAGCGACGACGCGACTTTCGAGTCTTTCTCATCCACTTCGCGACCGTTTTGGAAATGTTCTCAAACTCGATTTTTATACCCAAGATGAGCTCGCTCATATTATCGAGCGAAGTTTTGAAATTCTCGAAATGGAAAAATTGCCAAGCGCAGTGATTGATTCGATTGCGAAGCGGTCTCGTGGGACGCCTCGTATCGCCAACCGCTATGTAAAAATCATCCGAGACTATGCGACTGTCGGCAAAAAAATACAGTGTGAAGCAGACTGTAAAAAGATTTTTGACAATTTTTGAGTGGACGAGTATGGGCTCGATCGCCTTGATCAGATTTTACTTTCTCACCTCTCTCAGAGTGGCATAAATACGCCACTTGGACTCTCGACTCTTGCATCGCTTATCGGCGAGGAAGTCAGCACTATCGAGGATGTTGTCGAGCCGTATCTTTTACAGATTGGACTCATCGAGCGCTCGCCTCGCGGCCGTAAAATCACGATGAAAGGGAAAGAGTATATAAAAAATAAAAATAAATAGAAAGAAAAATTTGAATTTTTCTCGTTTTTTGATATAATTCCTAAAAATACTTTCTAACAACCTTCAAAATGGTCGCACAACTTGAAACGAAAATCTCTGATTTTTCCCACAAGAAGTAGGCTTTTTTGAACTATAAAATCTTTTTTCAAAAAATTCTCTACTTTGTGGGGGATTTTTTTAAAAGTATTTTTTCTTTTTCTATTCTTTAATTTTTATTACTATGCCTTTTAAAAAACGAAATATTTTTATCATCATTCTCACGATTCTCGGAATGATTAATGCTTTTTATCTTTCGTATCTTGCTTACGAACTTGTTTTTGCTGCAAAAGATGGATTTCTTGCGGTATCGCCGTGTGATATCAATGATACTTTCTCATGTAGCAATGCTCTCAAAAGTCCTCGTGTGCATATTTTTGGGATTCCTTTTCCAATGATTGCTGCGGTTGTTTATCCGGTTCTTTTCGTACTTTCACTTGTTGCATATTTTCGCAATAGTGTAAATATGATTAAAATTATCACTATTATGGCTTTCGGTGGACTTTGTTTTAATGGATACATCATGTACCAAGAGTACCTTATGCAAGTCTTTTGTCCACTTTGTCTTATGTGTACTGGGTATATTCTCACTATCGGATTGACTGGATTGAGTATTTTGCGAGAAAATCGTTTGTTTCAAGTGGTCTTTATAGCTATGAATACTTGGCAAGAGAAAAATAATAAGTAAGACAATATGAAAATTCTTTATATTGATTCTCAAAATATACATAAAGCTCTGCTAGAAATTTGATGGAAAATTGATTGGGAAAGATTTTTTGTGTATACAAAAAACAAATATGAAATTGATGAAATCAAAATGTTTGTCTGATATCTCCAGAAATTCGAGAAATTTTACAAAAAACTCGAAAAAATTTGATATACAATGATTTTTAAAAAAGCATGAATTTTGCCAAATGGAGAAATAAAATGAAATGTAGATATTGATATCTGCATCGAAAGTATGAAAGATTTTTATGAAAATCGCCTATCAGAAATGTATCTTGCAAGTGGTGATGGAGATTTTAATTCTTTAGTGGATTTTTTTCAAGAAAAATCTATTTTTTGAAAAGTTTTTATTCCAAATGCAAAAAAAATCATCAAAAATTCTCCGAAAATCTGCATGATCCAATGTTATTATTCTTAATAATTTACAATTTTTCCTTAAATAAAACAAAAACCCTCAAAAAAAATTGAGGGTTCCATGTAGGAGAGAAGAATAATTGTCCTCTACTTCCTTCATGAACACTTCTATTGTATCACTTTTCTTAAAAAAAGTCAAAACTTTTCATACTATAAAATTAAACTTTAACCCTCTAAACCTATGACTCTCTCAACTGCCCGCCACTCACTGGCACACATTATGGCACAAGCCGTAAAACAAAATTTTCCAGATGTCCAACTCGCAATCTGACCTGCGACAAAAGACGGATTTTATTATGATTTTGATTTCGGAGATACTGAATTCACTGACAAAGATCTCAAAAAAATCGAAAAATCGATGAAAAAAATCGTCACACAAAATCAACCTTTTGTGCATTTTCATATCACCTATGACGAAGGAAAAAAACTCGTAAAACTCCTCGACGAAAAATATAAAGCCCTTCTCATTGAGCGATTTGAAAGTGGAGATTTCAAAAATGAAGAAAAACTTGAAAGCGGAAAAATTGGCTTCTCAATCAACACTGCGAAGAAAAAAAATAACGAATACTACGCGAAAATCCAAGAATACCTCCAAGAAAAAGGCTACTACGATTTCGCGGAAGGAGAATATCTCCAATTCATCGATATGTGTGCTGGTCCGCACATCGAAAACACCAAAGAACTCGACGCAAACAGTTTCAAAGTTGCGAAACTCGCCGGAGCGTATTGGCTCGGTGATGCAGACAATGACCAACTCACTCGAATTTCGGCGTATGCTTTTGAGGATAAAGAAACCCTTGATGCTCATCTCAAACTTCTCGAAGAAGCGAAAAAACGCGATCACCGCGTACTCGGACAAAAGCTTGGACTTTTTACTTTTTCAGATTTAGTGGGTTCTGGATTGCCACTTTTTACACCAGCCGGAGCCTATATGCGAAATGCAATCGAGGATACTATCATGGGTATCCAAAGTAAGTATGGATTTGAAAAAGTCAATATTCCGCACATTACAAAAAAAGATCTCTATGAGACTTCTGGACACTGGGGGAAGTATAAAGATGACCTCTTTCATGTGACTGGAAAATCTGATACGCAGTTCGTTATGAAACCGATGAATTGTCCACATCATGCGCAAATTTACGCTTCTCAGAGTTGGAGTTATCGTGATTTGCCGATTCGCTATGCCGAGACAACAACTTGCTACCGCGATGAGCAACAAGGAGAACTCCTCGGACTTTCTCGCGTGCGGTCACTCACACAAGACGACGGACATATTTTCTGCCGCGTGGATCAAATCGGTGAAGAATCTCAAAATCTCGTCAAAGTAATTCGTGAGTTTTATGGACTTCTTGGGATGTTTGAAGAAGGTAAATTCTGGGTTTCACTGTCAGTGCGTGATCCAAAAAATCCTGATAAATATCTCGGAGATGAAGAGAATTGGGAAAAAGCAGAAAACTTCCTCGAAGAAGTGGCAAAATCTGAAAATCTCCCATATAAGAGAGTCGAAGGAGAGGCTGCATTCTATGGACCAAAACTCGACTTCCAATTTCAAGATGCTATCGGTCGTGAATGGCAACTGGCAACGATTCAAATCGACTTCGTCCAGCCAGAGCGATTCGGACTTGAATATACGAATAACGAAGGAAAAAAAGAACGCCCAGTGATGATTCACCGAGCGATTGCTGGATCTCTTGAGCGATTTATGAGTGTCATCATTGAACACTTTGCCGGGACTTTCCCACTCTGGCTCTCACCTCGCCAAGCCATCGTCGTACCAGTCGGAGAAAAATTCTTCGCTTACGGAGAAAAAATCCTCGCTGACCTCAAAAAATCTGGAATCCGAGCTGTTGGAGATTTCTCAAGTGACGGACTCAATAAAAAAATCCGAAACGCTGAAAAAATGCACTATAATTACATTCTCGTTGTCGGAGAAAAAGAAGAAAATGAGCAAACAGTTGCGGTACGAAATTACCGTACCAAAGCACAAACTGACGAGAAATTTGATGAGTTTTTAAGAAATATTGTAGAGGAATTAAAGGAGAAGAAAATATAAGCAATGTCATCCTGAATTTTTTTCAGGATCTCTGGAAAGAGTTTAGATTTTTTAAGAAAGGAAATTTTATGTTTCCTTTCTTTTTGTTTTGTGTTAAAAAATGAAAATTAGTTTGTTGGGGGTTTGAGGATAAAAACTGTTTGAGTCAGATGAAAGTCTGTACAATAAATGAGCGTAAGCGAGCGAATTTTTTCACCACCAAAGGTTTTGGTACTTTTGTCTCCAAAAGTACAGGAGTTGGAGGGTGAGGTATTTTGAGAAAGGAAGAGGAAGATCCTGAATCAAGTTCAGGATGACATAAGTTTTTATTTCCCTTTTTCCACACTTTCCCCTTGAATTTTCTGAAAAAATCCATATAATTCCCATATTATTTCCTTAACTTTTTAAAAATTATGGCAAATCGTGATGATGTAAAACTTGGTAAAAAAATCCTCCTTGATGGACAACCATACGAAGTGACAAAAGCCGAGCATGTAAAACAAGCCCGTGGTGCTGGGATGGAGCGATGTACTATCAAAAATCTCTTGACTGGAAAAGTCATCCCAAAAACCTTTCGTGAAAGTGATGTGGTCGAAGAGGCAAATGTTGTATATTATAGTTCTGAATATACCTACCAAGACGGAGAAGGGTATCACTTTATGAATCGGGAAACCTACGAAGATATCGTGATTTCTGCGGAAAATATCGGCGACAGCAAGTATTTCCTCGTGGAAGGAGCAAATGTGAAAGTAATGGAGTGGAATGGAAATCCTGTAAATATCGAACTTCCACCTTCTGTGGCTCTCCGAGTCGACCAGACACCTCCAGGAGAAAAGGGAAACAGCGTTAATAATAATCTCAAACCAGCAACCCTCGAAACTGGGCTTGAAATTAAAATTCCACTTTTTATCGATCAAGATGAGATGATCCTTGTAGATACTCGGACAAATAGTTATTTGAGCAAGGCATAATCTCGGATGAAAAAGAAAATGCAAAACTTTGCAATACTACTTGCAAAGGTAATTACAATCGGATTCACGGTGTTGACTTTTATTCTTGTTGTTATTACACTCGTGCGTCCTGAGTGGATAGAATCAGCGATTAATTGGATTGGTGAACTTATAAAATCTCTTGGAAATTGGAATTACCTTATTGCTTTTTTGTCTGCGTGTATCGAAAGCCTGCCGATAATCGGCACGGCAGTACCGGGGACAAATGTGATGATTTTAATTGGAGGATTTTGGTGAAAAAGCCATCTTTTCTTAACGCTTATTTTCGCAATAATCGGAGCGATGCTCTGAAATGCACTTGGATACTGGATTGGTAAGGTAATCGGAAGTGAGATTATCGAAAAGTATGGTGAATATTTTGGACTTGGCAAGACGGAAGAAAAAATCCTCAAAAAACAAATCAAAAAAAATGGATTTTGGTATATTATCCTTGGGAAATTTCATAATTTTACTCGGGCTTTTATTCCTTTTATCGCGGGTATTTCTGATATGGAGACGAAAAAATTTTGGCTCTATAACATGATAGGATCGATTATTTGGGCGATTGCTATGAATGTAATCGGAATATTTTTTGTTGATATTTACCCGGATATTTTACGAAATCTCGGGTATATTATCATGGCATGAATGCTCACTTTCTTGGGATATATGTATTTTTTCCAGCGAGAAAAACTCGTCAAATATCTGCAAGATAAAAATCGAGAAATCGAAGAAAAAATAGAAAGAAAATCGAAAAAAATATAATCTTTAGTGTATAATTTTTAAAAAAATGCCAGAAACAAAATTAGCAATTTTTCAGGAAAAAGAAATAAGAAAAACATATCACAATGATGAGTGGTGGTTTTCAGTTGAAGATATTGTCTCAGTTCTTACGGAAAGTAAAGATCCAAAACAATATATGAAAAGATTAAAAAGTAGAGATGAAGAGCTAAAAAATAACTGGGGTACAATTTGTACCCTACTTGAAATGATAGCAAAAGATGGGAAAAAAAGAAAAATATTATGTTCAAACACAAAATGAGCATTTAGGATTATTCAGTCGATTCCAAGTAAAAAAGCTGAACCATTTAAACAGTGGTTAGCGCAGGTTTGATATGAAAGAGTACAAGAAATCGAAGATCCTGAACTTGCAATGGAAAGGATGAAGTCTCTTTATGAACAAAAAGGATATTCAAAAGAGTGGATAGATAAAAGGTTGAGATGAATAGCTGTTAGAAAAGACCTTACTGATGAGTGGGATGCTCGATGAATAGAAAATAAACAATACGGAATTTTGACAGCTGAAATTTCAAAAGCTACTTTTGGCATGACTCCAAGTGAATACAAAGATTATAAATGACTTACAAAAAAATCTCAAAATTTAAGAGATCATATGACAGACCTGGAAATTATATTTACTATGCTTTGAGAAGCTTCTACTACTGAAATTATGAAAAATAAAGATTCTCAAGGGTTTTATGAAGTAAAAGATGCAAGCAAAGAATGATGAGAAATAGCAGGAAATGCAAGAAAAAAATTAGAAGAAAAAACAAAAAAGAAAGTAATTTCAAAAGAAAATTATCTTACTCAAACAAAAAGTAGAAAACTCCAATAATTTCATTTTATGCCTCATATTTTCACACAATCACTTTTATTTTTTGCTGTATCATCGGTACTTGCGGTGATTTTTTTGTGGATAGTTAAAAAACTTTTTAGAAGATTTGATCTCATGGACAAACCGCATCTCTATGCAATGGAAAAGGGTCGTGATCCGGCACCATATGGGGCAGGGATTGTGATCTTGATGGTGCTTTTGGTGATTTCACCATTTATTTATATGTATGGCGGATTTTCGCTGCTCCTCGAAAAAAGACTTTTGTATGTGATTTTAGTAGGATCACTGATCGCATTGGTGTCTTTTGTTGATGATATGGATACAATCAAAAAAAGTCGTATTTCTGTACCACCGATTTTTCGCTTGCTGATGCAGATTTGTGTAGGGGCTTTTATTGGACTGACGAGTATCAAGATTTCTTATGTGAGTCATATTTTTTGAGGTGTCCTTCAGTTGGATGAGATTTATTGGACTTTTACGCTTTTTGGTGATTGGCAGGTGACGGTGTATGTTTTACCGATACTGATCACGATTTTTTGGTATACACTCATCTTCAATGCCGTCAATTTTTCTGATGGAATCCCGGGGGTGACGGGTGGTATTTCGACGATTACTTTTTTGATTCTCGGGATGCTCGCAGTCAAATTGTACCTGATAGATACAAGTGTTGCCGCGCAAGAAAATAGCCGATTTATTTTGTTGATTTTGTCGATTATTTTCCCAGCGACGCTTCTTTTGACGATTGCTGATAGTCGGCGAGAGATTGTGATGGGAGATTCTGGGACGATTATGCTCGCATTTTTTATCGCGACACTTGCCATCGTGGCCGGCGGAAAAATCGCGACGACTGCGAGTGTGCTTGGGCTCTATTTGATTGATCTCGTCTATGTCGTCTTTACTCGACTTCGTAAAGGAATTAATCCGATGAAGTGAGATCAAAGTCATCATCTGCATTATCGACTACTAGAAATCGGATTTTCAAAATCTCAAGTACGAAATATTATCCTCTTTCTGACAGCAATTTTTGGGTTCTCCGCAATTTTTCTCTCTGCTAGTGGGAAGATAATTTTACTTATTTTGATTACTGGTATCACGATTTTTATCACAGAAATTCTCGCAAAAGTGAAGGCGAGAAGGAGATAAAATAAATCCCTATTTTTAATATAGGGATTTATTTTATAAAAAATATACTTTCTCACACTCAAACTCACGAAGCGGTTTGAGTGCTTTTTTAAATGCGGGAATCAAATTTTCTTCGAGCATTTTGAGTTCTTGATTGACGATTGGTTTTTTGGTAATAATTTTGACGGTGGTATCCGAAATATTTACACTGTTTACATAAGGGAAAAGTCCTGATTTTCAAGCGGATTCTAGGGTTTTTTTGAGAGCATTCCAGATGAGTGCCGTCTCCACATTTTTCTTACTGCGAAAATCTGCGTTAAAGTCTTTTATTGTGAGTTTCTCCATTTTATCGCTTTTTTATCAAGATAATTTCTCGTCCGACGAGATGTGTCTTTCGGGCGTAGAGGAGAGTATTTTCTTTGGTTGCCAGTTCATATTTTTCGGGGATTATTGGCTGGATTTCAAATCCATTTTCTCGGATGATCGAATAAATCTCTCGAAAATAAATACAAGTCCTATCTTTTTTCCAAAACGGAAAACTCATCATGATCGTCCCTTTAAAATCACTACATTTAAGTTCATTGAAAAAATTGCTATATAAAACTTTGAGATCATTTCTGATTTTTTGAATTTTCGCTTCTGAAAAAGTATTTTTTGTGACGATTTCTCCGAGAAATCCCTCTGAGATAATACAGACATTTTCACTGTCTTTTTCTTGCCAGAGTGGGGAAGTGCTGACTTTCTGAGCGTCGACTTGCCACGCGTCAAAGTCGAGCTTTCTTATATCATATCGCGGATTTCCACCCTTATCGCGAATTTTCGCTTGCCATTTTTTCTCTTCTTCTACAAACTTTTTCACGCTTTTTTTTGTGTTGGTGACCATCTCTTTTGAGAGGTCACTTCCGTAGACATCAAGAAATCCAGCATCAACAGACTCTATGAGTGTCGTCCCAAGTCAGCAAAAAGGGTCGTAGATGATTTTGTTTCTGTCTTGATGTGTCGCGATATTGAGTAAAATTTGCACGAGTTTTGGTGGCATCATACCGACTTCCATATCGCGAATTTTTGCAATATCTCTACGAGCATAAGCATCGACATCCTGACAGGCAATTGTAATTCCAAAATATTCATTCTCATCGATTTTTATAGTGTTGTATTCTGTTTTATATTTCCCAAGGCGATTTTTCTTAAAACTTCCTGCATTGATGTTTTGGTTATTTTCACCGACATATCGTATATTTTTCCCGTGTTTTTTCATTGAGTTTTTTATATTTGAGGCGAGATTTTTTCGGTCGATTTCACTGCCGTAGACTGAGAGTGCGATATTGATTTTACTTACTGCGATTTTTTGCAAATGAGTCTCGATATACTCTTTAAAACTGCCTCGCGGTTCCTGGAGAGAGATGATACGAATTGTCCCACCGAGGAGGTGAAGTGTGTTTTTGTCGAGGGTTTTTTTTGTCGCGACGACAGCGACATCACGGTCAAAATTTTTGATATTTTCCCAGCCAAAAACGCTCCCAATTTCTGCAATTGAGAGTTTGTATTCACGACCGAGGATAAAGGCGTAGAGGTTCATTTTAATGAATTTAAGAATTGAGAATTAATATGATTTTTGTGTTTTTTAATTGTCCTCACCTCAGTTCTCTCTTTTGAAGGAGAGAGAGGATAAAAAGAAATAATTCTACTATTTTCCCCCTGTGAGGGGGATTTTTTAGAAATTAAGAATGAAGAATCGTCATTGCGAGGAGCGATAGCGACGTGGCAATCTATTGATTATGGATTTTGAGATCGCCACGCTCCGTTTCACTCCGCTCGCGATGACAACTTGGAGAGTTTAGATTAAAATTGTCATTCTGAGTGTTAACGAAGAATCTTCTATTTTTTCTCTTTTTCCTTTTTTCTTGTAAAAGTGATACCTGTCATTCCCGCGCAGGCGGGAATCTGGGTGAAAATATTCTACTTGGACGAAAATATTGCACTAGATCCCCGCGGGCACCCCAGGGCAGCCTCTCTTTCGTTTCACGAAATTCACCTCCTCAAGTCCAAATCCTGTACTCAACTTGATTGGGGGATGACAGTTTATGGAGGTTTTGATGAAAAAAATTATATCATTCCGGACTTGATCCGGAATCCAGCCAATAAACAGATTCCACTATTTTCCCCCTGTGAGGAGGGATTAAGGGGGGATTTTGAAAATTAAGAATTAAAAATAGTTTCCCTTAATAAGGGAAATGTCCGAAGGACAAAGGGATTCTTAAAAACAGTATATGTCATCCTGAACTTGATTCAGGATCTCCCTCCTTTTTTAAGATGTGTTCCATAATCCTGCACTGGATCCCCGGGTCAAGCCCGAGGATGACAACTTAGGAGAATAAAAACTAAACTTGTCACCCTGAACTTGTTTCAGGATATTCTTTTCCTTTTTCCAAAATCTTTCCTACTACACCACCTTCATCAATCCAATTCTTCCTTTTTCTTTATCGACAGAATAAACTTTGACTTTTACGATATCGCCAACTTTTGCAATATCATTGACGTTTTCGATTCGCTTTTTCTCACCAAATTTTGAAATATGAATCATACCTTCTTTTCCTGGTCAGATAGAGACAATCGCTCCAATGGTGTCGAGAATTTTAATGATAGTTCCTTCGTATTCATCTCCGACTTCAACTTCTTTGAGGAGATTTTGGATAAATTCAACGGCTTTTTTTCCTTCTTCTTGGCTTTTTGCAGTGATAGTACATTTTCCGTCATCGTCGAGATTGACTTCGACTCCAAAGTCTTTTTCGATGCCTTGAATCGTCTCTCCACCTTTTCCGATGACATCACGCATTTTATCTTCTGGGACTTGGAGAGAGGAGAGAAGTGGTGCATATTTTGAAAGTTCTTTTCGTGGCTCGCTGATGGCTTTTTGCATATTTTCGCGAATATAGGCAATGGATTTTTCAGAGGTTTTGAAGACTTCTTTGATGACTTCCATAGAAAGTCCAGAGATTTTACAATCCATTTGAAGAGCGGTAATCCCATCTTCTGTAGCGGCTACTTTGAAATCCATATCTCCGAGGAAATCTTCTTGTGCCTGGATGTCAGCAAGGACTTTGTAGTTTCTAGTTTCTTCGTCGTAAATCATCCCCATTGCGACTCCAGCTACCATGGCTTTGATTGGCACACCGGCATCCATAAGTGCGAGTGAAGATCCACAGATTGAAGCCATAGAACTCGACCCATTACAGGTCATCGTCTCAGAGACGACTCGCATCATATATGGGAAATCTTCTTCTTTTGGAAGGACAGGTTCGAGGGCTTTTTCGGCGAGGCGACCGTGTCCGATTTCTCGTCGTCCGACTCCGCGAAGTGGTCGTACATCTCCGACGCTAAATGGTGGGAAATTGTAGTGGTGAATATACCGTTTGGTTTCTTCCTCGTACATTCCGTCGATGAGTTGCATATCTTGTGGTCCACCAAGTGTTGCGATTGAGAGGATTTGTGTGACACCGCGCTCAAAGAGTCCAGTTCCGTGTGTGCGGTCGAGAAGGGAAGTATCTGCTCGTACCGGTCGTACTTGGTCACATTCGCGTCCATCGAGTCGCTTTCCGGTCTCGAGGACAGTTTTTCGCATATGTGCTTTGACAATAGACTTGATAATATCAGCAATTTCTCCGGCTGGCACTTCGGCGATAGCCTCTTCGAGCGTTGTTTTTTTACCGACATTTTCTTGGGCGATTTCTTCGATGACACCTTCGATGATAGATTCGATAGCATCGTGAAATTCGACTTTTCCGAGTCCGTAGAGTCCTTCGATATCGCTTTCTTCGACGATTCTTTTGACGGCGACTTCGAGTTCTTCGTCGATTTCTTTTTTGATGAGTTTGATTTCTGAGATTTCGTAGGTTTCTTGGTAGAGTTTTAAGAAATCTTCTTGTGCTGCGCAGAGATCTTTAATATAATCATGAGCAAATTCAAAGGCCTTGACCATGAGTTCTGAGTCGACTTCATTTCCTTGACTTTCGACCATAGTGATCGCATCGCTCGTACCTGCGACGGTGAGGTCGAGATGAGCATTTTCGATCTCGTCAAAAGTCGGGTCAAAGATAAAATTTCCGTCTTGGTCACTGATGATACGTACCCCAGAGACGGGCGCTTCAAAATCCGTGATACCGGCTAATTGGATAGAAAGTGAAGCTCCAGTAATTCCGTACCAACCGAATTCACTCTCGCCAGTTGACGAAAGAATAGTTGAGATGATTTGGATTTCACTTCGAGTTTTGCTCGAAAACATCGGTCGAATCGGTCGGTCAATCATACGGCTCGTCAAAATCGACATATCACTTGGTCGACCCTCTCGCTTCATAAAGCGGTTTCCGCCAATTTTACCATTAGCATAATATTTTTCTTGAAAATCTACAGAAAGTGGGAAAAAATCCCCGTCTCGCTGTCCACCGACTCCGGTCGTCGTCAGTAAATAATTTCCGTGAGAATCTTTGATAGTCACACTTCACTGTGCAAAAAGTGCGAGTTTTCCGGTTTCAAAAGTGATTTCTTTCGTACCGATAGTGTAGGTTTTTGAGATGACTTTGCGATCTTGGATCGTCATATCTCGTATAGTAGGAAGCATACAATAAAAAAAATTAAAAATAAATCATATATTCTCGTCTGTCCAAAAAAATCCAGCAAAACCAAACTTTTTCGGAAAGGCGAGAGAAGTATATGTGATTTACATTATATGTATTTTTTGGGAAAATACAAGAAGAAAGTAGAGAATAAAAAAGCAGAGATTGTTCTCTGCTTTTTTGGTTGAAATAATTTTAATTATCACTTGCCATTTCTGTTGATGATAATCTTACTGGTTGTTTTAGGTATTTACGTATCATATTGAATGTCTTTCTAGCTATAATACCATCTTCCTTTATGTATTTCTTATTTTCTTGTGGTATCGTTATATTCGTTTCTTCTTGTTGATTTAGCCATTTTTGAAGCGCTTTGATATCAAGAGTGTGAGTTTTTTTATTATAAATCTTGTTATTAAGTTTTGTATTCTTATTTAGAATTCCTAGGAGTTGATTATGTTCTTTATCTGAAAGAATTATATCTTCCCAGTTTACATTTTGTATATCATTAGAAGTTGGATTGTTATTTATCACAGATCATTTATAAACGTCACTATTCTCTGTCGCTTTCGCTTTTTCTGTCGCTTTCGCTTTTTCTGTCGCTTTCGCTTTTTCTGTCGCTTTCGCTTTTTCTGTCGCTTTCGCTTTTTCTGTCGCTTTCGCTTTTTCTGTCGCTTTCGCTTTTTCTGTCGCTTTCGCTTTCTTTTCTCCCTCTTTCGTTGCTTTCACTTCCGTCTTTCCTTCTACCCTTTCTTCCACTTTCTTCGTTTTTAAATATTCAACAAAAGCCTTTTGAGTAGCTTTACCAAATATTCCATCGACTTTTATCTTTGCTCCTTTTTCTTGAAGGAGTTTTTGAAGTGCTTCCACATCGAGAATTTTTGCTTGTGGATTATAAATATCTGATGAGATAAGTTTATTTTTCACTGCTGTTCTCAAATCTCTATCATAGAGAAGCTCTTTGTCAGCGTCATCAAGACGCACATCTTGACTTACAAGGGTAGAATACTCCATATCAATGTTTACAACCTTTGATTTTTTACCATCTTTAAATTCTTTGTACGCATCTACTTTTGCTGTTTTATAGGTATCCAAATCTCCATCTACAAAACCGGCAAGTGTATTTCTGGTATATGGTCCGATAATTCCATCAGCTCCTTTTTTATTGTCAGTAATACCGATACCGATTGCTCGCTGAAACCGAGCAACGCGTTGTACGAGTTGTGTATCAGTTTCCTCTTTGCCTCGTTTGAGTTGAGTTGGGTTGTCTTTTGAAAAAAGTGCACTAAATAATTCCCAAAATTTCATACCATGCGTCGTAGTAATAATACCTTCATTTTGATAAATTTTTTCTATGAGTGTTTTCCAGTATTTATCGTTTTTTACAAATTTTTCAGTCGCTCGTAGTCGCACTGTATATGATTTTTGTTTATCATTGATTTCGAGTTTATAAGTCTTGTTTTCTCCTTCTCCGTCATCAAATTCGACTATTTGAAAGAGTTTGAGCTCGTTTAAGATTTTTGTAGCAATTGCCTCTGCATTTTCGGATGTGATTTTTTCATTAGCTCAAAAAGCAGTATTGAGCCCTACAAGTCCCCTGAGTCCAAGTGCCACTAAAAGAGGCTTGATAAATTTACCTTTGTTATCTTTTAAGGTTTGAGTAAGCGCTTTTTTGTCACCGTCTTTTATGGCTTTTTTAGTAGTGTCGATGATTTTTTGGGAAGTGATAATATTTTTACTTTCAATCCTATGAGTTTTTCCTTTTACATCGGCGATGACATAATTTCCATTTCTATCTCGCATTTTAATTTTTCCTAGTACTTTTTCTCCTTTTGAGTTTGTACCATAGATAAATTCTCATTCTTGATATCATGATTTGGTTTTATCTGTGGTGTTTGTTTTATTTTCTATATTTTGAGGTTTGTTATGAGTAATATTTCTTACGATATCTTTTGACGATACAGTTTTGATTTTTTTATCACCATTCGCCATTTTCCCTACACTTTCTAGGGTGATTTTATCGCCTTCTATTTTTTTAATCTCCCATTTTTCTGGATGCGTACCCCTTGATATTCCTTTTATTATACTACTTGTATCTTGTCGGAGTTGTACAATTTCTTTCACTCTGAAGTCACTATTTACCTGAGTTTTTGGTTTTATTTGTAATGCTTTTCCGTTTCCTATATTGAGTACCCAAAAATCATTTTTCTCACTCCATTTCATTGATTTTTTCTCTCAATTAATTGTGATTTTTCTATGCTCTCCTGCTACTCCATTTGATATATTCATTTCAATCATTCCATGCTCATTGGATGTGACTTTTTTACCATTGATAGTATATTCATTTTCTGTTTGTTTTATAGTTGTATCGTTTTCTTTGATTCTTTTCATACTCTTTATTTGTCCATTTGCATCTTTCGTTGTTTTCCATTTTCTTCATTTTTTATCAGTAAAAATAGATTCGTTTTGGATTTTTGCCCAGTTTTCTTTTGGTATAAATATTTCCGCTTGAGTACCATTTTTTCCGGCTTGAGCCTCTTGTAAGACAATTTCATTATTTTGGTTGATTTCTTTTACTTTCCATTTCATTTGACTTCCTGTATCTGTAACAGTGACTTCATTTCCGACTTCAATTCCTTTTGGAAGTTGTGGCACTTTACTATCTATCAGTGTGATTTCTTTCTGTATTTCTGCTTTTGTAGTTTCGGTGATATTTTTCTTTTGTAGTTCTGTTTCGAGTTCATTTCTTCGTTTTTGCAGTGTAGTTTTTTCTCCAGTAGTAAGAGGAGCTTGACGGTCGTAAATAGTTTGAAGTTCTTTGTTTGTGGTAGGTTTTGGTGTTATCTTTCCTGGTCGTACAAAATATTGAGATCCTTTCATTGTGTATATACGAATTCCATTTTCCACTATTTCAATTTTGGTAACCGGAGAAGTACTTCATCTATCAAAGTAAAATCTTTCTCCAATAGCTGGGTATCTATAGGGGACAATGGTAAATTCTCATTGTTGTATATCTGGGTTTGGTTTACCAGATTCTTTGATTATTACAGCTTCGTCACCAAGTTTTAAATTTACTTTTTCAAAAGCTATTTTTCCTGGATGATTGTTGAAATTTTTTGCTTGTGTAACTTTTTCTTGGAATTTTTTCGTTATATTTGGAAAATTTTTCTTAATACTCTCTGGGAGTTTTCCATTCATCATTCCACGGAAAGCAAGAGCGAATACAGCTGATTCAATATTAAAAAATTCGAGTTCTCATTTTTCTACTGATGCAAATGCCTGTAAAACAGCATAATCGGTAGCACTAAAAATTCCAGTCGCCCCGAGCTTTTCAACACTAAAGAATTTAGTGGTAGGATCGAGCCCTTTTGGTAAAAATTTTCCAATTATTTTTTCACTGATTTTTCCACTTGCTCCAAGTCCAGCAAAAAGTGCTATATTTTTTCAAAATTTTTCCAGCAATTCCATACCACTTATGGTTTGCTCTCATTCTCTATAAAGCATTGTGCGTGCTCCTGCTTCTGAAACTGTGAAAATACCAGCATTTGCTATAAGTTTCGAAAGTTTTCCTATTTTTTCGGTATCTCCTATTTTATTTACCACAGATAGTGCTCATTCTGTGGCCCAAGCAAATCATTGAGGAACTTTAGATGTAGTAGAGAGTGCACCCGCTCTCAATTTACTTCATTTGGTTGCAAGAGTTAAAGCTCTTCCAGCAAGTCACATTTGTGCAATCCGTGCACCACCAGCAATAACATTAAGTGCGAGTGAAGCTCCTGCGGTTGCCGCGATACTTAGGACAAGTATGCTTACTTCTTTTCCAATTTTTTTAGTTTTATCACTTATGTTAAACAAACCATCTAAACCTTTCATGTCATTGTATATTTTCATCATATCAGTAAGACCTTTATCACTATTTTTATCAATATATTTTTTTGTATGATTGATGAATATTTCTGTAAGTACAATTTCCTCCACGATAGCATCTTGGTTGTCTATTAATTTATTTCTTTCTGGATCTCCGGCTGGCAATGCATTTATAGTCGCCACAAATATACTTTTGGCTTTTTTTCTTTTGGTTTTATTCTCCATGTTCTTATTTACTGCTTGTATGAGTTCTTTAGAATATTTTTTCATTTCTGGAGTTTCATTTTCTTCCGTTTTTTCTTTGAGTTTATTTTCAAGTTCAGCTTTTTGTTTTTTTGCTTGCTTTTTTATTTCAGTGTTTGTGTTTGAGTCGTTAATAATACTTTTGAGCCGTGATACAGCTTCTTGTAACTCTTGCGTTGTTTTATATTTTTCAATTAAATTATCTTTCATTACGCTTTCCGCTTGGTTTTCCATTTCCATCGCACGAAACCCAGCCATTAAATTTTCATCTGTATCAATGACAGTTTCAAGGGAAAGTTCAACCTTTTTTTTAAAATGATCTGAAAAGTTTTTTTTTGCTCCAGCTAAATCTTTCTTCTCAAGAAGTTTATAAGCATTTTTTATTTCATCTGCATTAATATTACTGTCTTCTTTTCTGCTGATTGCGAGAATCAATTTTTTAAATCGTGCAATTGTTTTAATTTCTTTTTTCTTTGTTTCTAATGCTTTTCGTATAGTTTCTTGTTCTGTTTTTGGTAGTTTTTGTAGCGTAGATTCATCTATAGAAGTCTCTTCTTTTTTATTGTTTATTTCTGGGTAAAGAATCGGTGTAGTAATTGTTGGATCATTGATTAATTGATAAAAAAACATACTCCGAGTTGTTTTTACTGGGAATGCTTCTACTACATTTACATTCATTTTAGAATCCCACTTTCCTTCAAAAAAAGTTAAAAATTCTTTATTCCAAAAATCTTTTTTACTAATTTTTTCTACAGTTGTAATTTGTTTTAGAATTTCTTTTGCATGCTTTTGAATTTCTTGTACAGCACGTTGATTTATTTCTTTTCATAAAACCATCGTTGCTTTTAACTTTCATTCTGTGACAATTTCTTTTAATCGTGCTGCTGCTCGCATACGAGCATACTTTTCTTTCTCGGAAATATTCATTTTTGAAATCTGTGGATAGAGTTTGTTTTTGTCAATTTTTTTCAATGAATCTAAGTCGACTTTTTCCTCTTTTTTAGTATTGGTTGAAGATATATTGTATGCTCCTTCAGCAGATCAAAAAACAAAAAAACTTCTCTCTGTGACAGATTTATTTTTATCCGTAAACATAAAAAATAAAATTAAAAATTTACTAAACATATCTATGTTAGCACAATTTTTCAAATAATGCAAAACTTTTTTATGTTCTGATATTTTTTGAGAGCAGAAAGGGAAGAGGAGAGATTTTTTTGGATTTAAAAAAAAAAAAAAAAAAACTTCGTAGGGTTTTTTTTTTTTTGTTTTGTTGCCCTGTCATTTTTTTTTATTAAAAGTAAAATATTTTTTTATAATACTTGATTTTTTAATAAAAATATGATATAAAGTTCACATAGAATTTTGTTTGTTTTTTTAGAACATACTAAAAGGGAGGGAATAATGATAATTCAAATAAAAGTTCAAAAAGGTGGAATTGGAAAAAGTTTTATAACTGCTAATTTAGGGGGATTATTAGCAAAATTAAATAAGAAAACTATAATATTAACTACTGATTTACAAAATAGTGTCTATAGTATTTTTCATAAAGAAAGTAATTTAGAAATAAAAGCAGGGTTAAAAAGATCTATTAAAAACAATAAAATTTACTCTATTTCTTTAAGAGAAAATTTAGACTATATACCCTTAACAGAAGAATTAAAATTATTAAAAAAAGAAAAGATTCATGCTTTTTTTTCAACTTTAAAAGAAAACTACGAGTATATTTTAATAGATAGTACACCAACAATAAATATTGATGATATTTTTTTAGAAATATCTGACAAAATAATAATTCCAGCCAATGGAGATAAATTAACTATTGAAGGAGTTATAAATATTATAAAAAAAGAAGGGAATAAAATTTCTTGTATAGTATTTAATAAGTTTAATTACACTTCGTTAAATAAAAAATATTATGAAGAATTAACAAAAATCTGTAAAAATACAAATATACTAGTTCCTAAACCTATACCACAATGGAGTTATTTAAACGAATTAGTTGAAAAAAGTAAAGTAATTTGGGAAAGCAAATCTAAAAATAAAAAGTTAGATGAGGTTCAGTCAATATTTCTTGAAATATTTGAGCATTTATTAGAATATTAAAAATAAAGGGGTAAAAGAAAAATGG
>JAGYHI010000013.1 GCA_018457335.1 Candidatus Altimarinota bacterium
CAAGTTTTAAATCTCTTGAGATTTTGCGAGGAATGAGTAGTGATGAGCTCAAGGTAGAACTTGAAAATACACAAAAAGAACTCTTTGTCCTCAAGATGAAAAAAACTCTCGGTGAACTCAAACAAACTCACCTTATTAAAGAACATAAAAAGTATATCGCTCGCCTTTCTACTTTTCTCACTTCAGCATTATAATTTTATTCTTATTTCCTATGCAAAATACAACTGGACGAACAAAAACTGGTGTAGTTACCAGCACTAAAATGGAAAAAACAATTGTAGTCAATGTAGCAACTTATAAAAGACATCCAAAATATAAGAAACGATACAAAGCTTCTACAAAGTTTTATGCACATGATGAAAATGGAATTGCTTCTGTTGGTGATACTGTCACTATCAGAGAAACTCGACCACTTTCTCGTCTTAAACGATGGACAATTGTGGAAGATTCTATTTCACAAAAATAATTTATTTCCCCTTTATTCTCAATTTTAATATTATGATCCAAACAGAAAGTAGACTTATTGTTGTAGACAATACGGGTGCGAAAGAAGCTCTTTGTATTAAAGTACTCGGAGGTTCAAAACGACGATATGCAAGTGTAGGTGATATTATCGTTGTCTCAATCAAAAAAGCCCTTCCAAACGGAAACATCAAGAAAAAAACAGTATGTAAAGCTGTTGTAGTACGAACTTCAAAAGAAATAAGACGAGAAGATGGTAGTTATGTACGGGCAGACGATAATGCATGTGTTATTATTGATGATAAACAAATGCCAAAAGGAACTCGTATTTTTGGGCCTGTCTTCCGAGAACTTAAAGCTCGAGGATTCCAAAAAATCATTTCCCTTGCTCCAGATGTAGTGTAATATTATTTCTCTTTTTATTTTAGTTCTATGAAAATCCATTCAAACGATCAAATTATCGTGATTGCCGGAAAAGACAAAGGCAAAAAAGCAAAGGTAACAAAAGTATTTCCTGCAAAAAACCAACTCTTGGTAGAAGGAGTAAATATTGTTACAAAACATATCAAAAAACAAGGAGCGACTCCTGGACAAAAAGTTTCATTTGAAAAACCAATCGATGCTTCAAATGTAATGCTTCTTGATCCAAAAACAGGAACTCCAACTCGTATCGGTTATACAATTAAAAACGGAAAAAAACAAAGAATTGCTAAAAAATCAGGTACCGTACTTAATTAATATACTTCTTATTTTACTTATTTGTATGCAAAATAAAGACACTATCTTGGCAGAACTTGCTAAAGAACTCGACATAAAAAATCCTATGCAAATGCCAACGATTGAGAAAATAGTGGTAAATATGGGTATCGGAAGTTATATTACTTCTGGAAAAAAAGATTTTTCAAGTTTGAAAAATGATCTCATGCTCATCACTGGACAACTTCCAAAAATCAATCACGCACGAAAATCAGTCTCTAACTTTAAGCTTCGAGAAGGTATGCCAGTCGGTATGATGGTGACACTTCGTGGGGCTCGAATGCACGACTTCCTGGAAAAACTCATCGCAGTGGTTCTTCCTCGTGTGAGAGATTTCCGAGGAATTTCTATTAAATCTTTTGATAAAGAAGGAAACTTTAATTTTGGTATTAAAGAACATACTATTTTCCCAGAAGTACCACAAGATGACGTAGTAAAACCACACGGACTCCAAATTACTATCAAATTCAAAACAGAATCAAAAGAACACTCTGTAGCACTTCTTAAAAAACTTAATTTCCCATTCGCTCGTTAATTTTCTTACTTATGGCTCGAAAAGCAATTGTACATAAAAGCAAAGTCGCTCTCCAAAAAGCTGAGCGCGCAAAAGAACTTGGAAAAAAACCAAAATTTCCAACCAGACTCTATAATCGATGTTCTCACTGTGGACGAACTCGAGGATATATCGGTAAATTCGATATGTGTCGTATTTGTGTTCGAGAAAAAGCAAATGCTGGAGAACTTATGGGGGTACGTAAGTCTAGCTGGTAAAATACAGACCTCTTTACTCTAATTTTTTTAATCTATTAAATTATGACTCACGATTCTATTGCAGATCTTCTTACTCGTATTCGAAACGGATATCTTGCTCGACTTCATAGTGTGACTGTGCCGTACTCAAAAATGCGCGCTGAACTTCTCCGTATTCTTAAAAAGAATGGTTATATTGTAGAATATACTCCTTCAGAAGATAAACGAACTTTTACTGTGGATCTTGCTGATGTGCGAAAAACAAAATATATTCCTACTTTTAAGAGAATTAGCCGACCAGGACAAAGAATTTATGTAAAATCAAACGATATCAAAAAATCAAGAAATGGAACTGGTATTTATATCCTCTCAACTCCAAAAGGAGTTATCACAGGATATGAAGCATACTCACTACGAGTAGGTGGAGAACTTCTCTGCGAAGTGTATTAATTTATTTATTTTTATTGTTATGTCACGAATTGGAAAACAATCAATCACAATACCAGCCGGTGTTACTGTAGAAATTACAGATACGCAGGTTACTGCTACTGGAAATGGGAATACTCTTAAATTTCCACTTCAGCCAACAGTAAAGGTAAAACAAGAAGATGGACAAATCACTGTATCAGTTGTTGATCCTTCTATCAAAGAACAACGAGCCTTTTGGGGGCTATCACGATCTATGATTCAAAACATGGTCATCGGAGTTTCAGAAGGATACACAAAATCACTCGAAATCGTTGGAGTTGGATACAAGTTTGATCTTAAATGACCAAAAAATCTAGAACTTTCTATTGGATATTCTCATAAAGTTCCTGTTGAAGCACCAGAAGGTGTAACTATGGAAGCTGATAAAGAAAATAAAAATATTATCCATTTAAAATCTCACGACAAACAACTTCTTGGATATTTTGCAGCGTACGTACGATCTCTTAAAAAACCAGAACCATACAAAGGGAAAGGTATCAAATATGTTGGAGAGTACATTCGACGAAAAGCCGGTAAAACTGCAACTAAATAATTTCATACTTTTTATTTACAATTTTTTCTATGCTTGCTAAAGTAAAAAATCGCATCCGACGAGCCGCAAGAGTTCGTTCAAAAATTCAAGGAACTCCTGAAAAACCAAGACTTTCAGTATTTCGAAGTAATGCACATATAAGTGTACAAGCAATCGATGATATTAATCATATAACTCTTGCAACTGCGTCTGATCTTCTTATTAAAAAAGGGACAAAAACAGAAAAGGCACAATCTGTAGGGGAAGCTATTGCAAAATCACTTCTTGATAAAAAAATCAAAACTTGTGTTTTTGACCGAGGTGGATACCTTTATCACGGTCGAGTAAAAGCACTTGCTGAAGCAGCTCGAGAAGCCGGAATTACATTTTAATTTTTCTTTTTAATTATGTCAGATACTCCTAAAACACAAGATATGGAAAAAACAGTAGACACTCAAGTAACTGAGGCTACAACTTCAACTTCAAAAGAAGGAGGAGAAAAAAAATCAGCTCCACGAGGTCGATGACGAAATGATCGAAAAGGTGGACGAGGACGAGGAAAAGGACGAGGTGGAATTCGTGAAGAAATGAAAGAGTTTCAAGAAGAAATCCTTGCAATCGACCGAGTTACTCGAGTAACTGCTGGTGGTCGTCAACTTCGATTCAGAGTTTCACTTGTTATTGGTGATAAAAAAGGTCGAGTTGGTCTTGGTATCGGAAAAGCTGGTGAAGTACAAGGTGCTATCGAAAAAGCACTTCGAGATGCTCGAAAAAACCTTATTAAATTTCCAATTAAAAATGGAACTATTGCACACAGTGTGACAGTAAAGTATAAATCAAGTATGATTTTCTTGCATCCAGCTCACCCTGGTACTGGTATCATTGCTGGTGGTGCGGCTCGAAAAGTATTTGCTGTTTCTGGGGTACGAGATGTAATCGCAAAACAACACGGATCATCAAATAATATCTCAAATGCACGAGTTACTTTGAAAGCAGTGCAAGCACTTAAACCAATGGATATGATAAAAGATTTTTCATCTTCTGAAGATGAAAAATCAGCACCAAAAAAAGAAGAAAAGAAAGCAACATCAACTAAAAAAACTCCTACTAAAAAAGCAGCATCAAAAAAATCAGCTCCGAAAAAAACAGAAGCGAAAAAAGCAGATGATCTCACAAAAGTAGAAGGAATCGGACCAAAAGTTGCTGGGATCTTTAATGAAAATGGAATTCAATCATTTGCAGATCTTGCCAAAAAAACTCCAGAAGAGCTTAAAGAAATTCTTACTCCTCACGGAGGTCGATATGCAGGTATGACAACTGATACTTGGCCAAAACAAGCTATTTTAGCTGCAGAAGGAAAATGGGATGAACTTAAAAAATGGCAAGATGAACTTAATGGAGGAAAATAATAAACTTTCTCAAAAATAAAAGAAAAGATAAAATTCTTATTTGTAATTATTTATATTATGAAACACTCTACACTTCGACCAAATCGAGGATCAAAAAAATCACGAACTCGTGTTGCACGAGGACGAGGAACTGGTATCGGTGGAACTTCAGGACGAGGTTTTAACGGACAAAACTCTCGAACAGGAAGTAAACGATATCCTTCATTTGAAGGTGGACAAACTCCGCTCTTCCGTCGACTTCCAAAACGACGAGGTTTTACGGCTTTTAATCCAACAAACTATGCAGTCGTAAATCTTGATCAAATCGAAAAACTTGCTCAAGAAGGAGTAACTGTAATTGACTATGCAGTTCTCTATGAAAAGAAAATTGTACGAAAAACAGGACAACTTCTCAAGATTCTTGGACGAGGAAAACTTACTCAAAAAGTAGAAGTAGAGGCTGATGCAATCTCAGCATCTGCAAAAGAAGCCATTGAGAAAGTTGGAGGAACAGTAAAAGTATAATTACTATAACCATTAAATAAAAAACTATAAGAAATTTCTTATAGTTTTTTATTTTTTTAAAAAGCACAACTTGTCATATCTCGTAGAGTAATATAGGTGGCATATATGAGAGCAAGTGTTGCAATTATCTTAATTTCAATGCCACTTCCTGGGAGTAATTGCATAAGTGGTAAAAGTCAAAAATAACTTGCAAGCGTAAGTCCACAACAGGAGCTGCCAGAAATAATAGTAGCTAGAATCCCTCCAAAAAAACCACTTTTTTCACTTTTTTGAGTATTTCAGAGTCAAAAAGTATAACTTTTGTAAAAAAATGCAAAAATAAAAACTGGAAAAAGAAGAAAAGTAATCAAGGAAAGCGTAATATCAGTCCAAGTATGTAATATTCCATAATTTCCAAACATAATTTTTATGTCGGTATAAAATCCCCAGATAAAAATCTGTAAAATAATAAGGAAAATATAAATTAGTATAAGCCATTTTTTCGAAAAAAGAAGCCTAAGAGAAGAAAACATAAAAAAGAAAAAAATAGAAATATCTTTAGTCAATAGCTTGTGCCATGACCTCTATACATCAGATGGTTGCCCAAAGCATTAATGTAAGTTGTTGTTCAGAGATTTTCAAGATTTGAAAAATGAGCATAACTAGTATTCATGTCGTCAAAAGAATACCTTGTCGCAAGCTCGAATTCATAGTAGATATATTTACATCACCACGATAATAAATCTTTTTACAAAAAAATAATACAGGTGCAAGAAAGCTTGAAGTCGCTAAAAATATTGCTGTACCCATGAAAATCAGTGCTAGATTGGTTGATGGCGCCATATAGTAGTATAAAAGGCCCACAGAAGTGCTACTTGATAGAAATATGAGAAAAATTATAAAAAAATAGAGTCGAAGAGACATATTTATTTGACAAATTATATAAAATCGTGTATACTATTTCAGTAAAGACTGTGAAAGAGTATATTCATTTATTTCTTTTTTTCAAGTATGAAAACAAAAAAGACACAAAAAGATTTTTTTACCAATTTCCGATTGCATCAATTTAAAAAAATTCGTATGTATGGATTTATTGCTGTGTTTGCGATTTTTGGAGGTTTTTTCTTGAATCTTCTCTTAAAATGAGATTTCGATACCTCGAAATTAAGCGCGAGTGTCTCTGGACTTTCTCAGCAAAAACAGGATTCTGTTACAGATTTAGTACTTCAAAAAAATCAAGATACTTTTGAGATGGTTTTTACAAAAAAAGCAGAAAATATTGACACTATCGAAGGGATTATGATTGTTGATAAACAAAATCTAGAGATAAATCCGATTTCAAAAGATGTAAAATTGATAAAAATTTCCGATTCTATGTACCGATTTATTGTTGATATGAAATGAAAAACAGTCAAAAAATGAATGATAATTGCTCGTTTTGAAGGGAAAAATCTTGTAGAAAATCAAATTTACCTCGAAGATACACAGTTTACCAGCGGTGAACAAAGATACAATCTTACAAAGATTGTCGAATAAAAAGTATACTTTTTACAAAAAATGCATATAATACCCAAAATTTGGGTATTTTTTAACTTCTCAACCCTATGAAAAAACACGAAATTTTGACAAATATCACTGTCCAAAAACTTATCTTTTGATGAAAAGGACTTGCACTTCTTGCTGATGGAAAAAAAGTCATCATCACAGGTGGAGCAATTCCATGAGCTGTAGTTTCGATTCGAGTTTTAAAAATCAAAAAAAACTATATCGAAGCGCAAGTGGTAGCGACCGAAAAAAAGTCGCCACTTGAAAAAGAAATTCCAGAGAATTGGCAACTTTATGGTGGGTGTAAATGGCTCCCAATCCCATACGAAGAGCAACTTAAAATCAAATCTGAGCAGGTCGAGGAGGCTTTTCGAGATCTCAAAAAAATCCAGCCAAAAATCCCATTTTCACCGATTATTGCCAGTCCAGATTCTGAGCATTATCGCAATAAACTCGAGTTTTCGTGGGGGAAGTATATTTCTAAAAAAGAAAATATTCACGATGAGTATCGGTTTGGTTTTCATGTGGCGGGGGTTTTTGATCGCATCGAAAATTGTCGATACTGCGTACTGGCTGACGATACTATCAACGCTATTTTTCAGGAAATCGATGCCTTGGCACGAAAAAGCGATTTCCCGACTTATGATCCAAAGCGACAAGATGGATTTTGGCGACATCTGGTCGTGCGAAAAAGTGAATTTCATAAGCAAATTATGCTGATTTTCTCAGTCAATACAAACTACGAAAATACTCAAGATGCTCTCGGCTATATTAAGGAAATTACAAAACATCTGACAAAAAAGTTTACAGAAATTGTGTCGGTGTATATTTTTCACAATCCTTGAAAAGCTGATATTGTCACAGGGGAAAGTGAGAAAATTTTTGGAAAAGATTTTATTACTGAGAGGCTTCTTGGTATGGATTTTGACATTCAGCCAAAAAGTTTTTTCCAAGTTAATTCAAAATGCGCAAAACTTCTTTATCGGACAGTTATTGAACAATTCTTGCACAAAAATGGTGTTTTATTGGATTTATATGCCGGAACAGGGACGATCGGAATGCTCCTTTCAAAGTCTTTTGAAGAGGTTTACTCGGTCGAACTGGTCGAGAGTGCGAGCAAAGATAGTTCAATAAATGCCCGAAAAAACAATATTTCTAATATGCATTTTGTAAATGCGAAGGTGGAGGATTTTGCAAAAGAATTTCTCGAAGCAGGAAATACAGCCGATAGTCTCGTCATCGATCCACCAAGAAGTGGTATGCATCCAAAAGCAATTCCGACGCTTTTAAAATTTGATGTGAGAGAAATCGTCTATGTCTCGTGTAATCCAGCAACACTTGCTCGCGATCTTGGAGATTTTTTGAAGGCAAGCTATGAAATCAAAAATGTCGTCCCCGTAGATATGTTTCCACATACACATCATATCGAGACAGTGGTGCATTTATTAAAAAAATAGGCAAAACCTTTTTGCAATAAAATTTCCTAAAAAATTTCAATTCTTATACTAACAAAGCAATTTTTTTATACATTCCTTTGAAAAATAAGTTTTGAGATTTCTTAAAAATGAGTATAATAAGAGTACTTACTTTTTAACTTTAAAAAATATGAATAAAAAATTACTTGCCCTTGTGGGTGGATATGTCGCTGGTATGGCTTTTTGGAGTAAAAAACGTCAAGATGACGGGACTTCAAAACTTAAAAAACCACTTCTGCAATCAACTATTTCAGAAATTATTGATGAAATTGTTGATATGCATACGCTTGCATATGACGAAGTAAAAAATCGAGTTGAACCACTTTTTGAAGAGGTGAAAGATTTTGACACTCTTAAAACTCGTATGAATGAAATGATTGAAACTTTTGAAAAAAAATGGGAATCTACTCTGGCTGATGCAAAAGAAGTCACGGCTGATAAAAGAGAAATGCTCGCAGAAAAATTTGACGCGTCAAAAAAACATCTCGAGGGTACACTTGATACCGCAAAAACTCGAGCAAATGACCTCAAAGATACGACATCATCAACGGTCGACACTTGGGTGAGTGATGCAGAAGAAAAAATCAAAGAAATCTACACAAAAATCAAAACAAATTTTGATAAAAAATAATATTTAACATTTTTTAATTTTTTATGACTCCACAAGATACGGATAATACTCAACACAACGAAGAAGAAGTACTTCAAGAAGAAAGTAATGCTTCACAAACAGATGATGGACATACTTCTGATGATACAACGGAATCAATACAAATAGAAACACTCCAACAAAAAATCGCCTCACTCGAAGAATCACTCGCCCGAAAACAGGCTGACTATCAAAACTTGCAAATGCGAAGCGAGCGAGAGCGTACAGAAATGGCTTATTTTTTGACAGAAAAACTTATCACGCCACTCCTTTCTCAAATTGATAATCTCGAACGAGCTATTGCGACAAAAGATGGCATCGAGGGAGATGCTTTTGTAGATGGTGTCAAAAAAATCCACGAATGACTTGAGAAATATCTCTCTTCACATAATATACAAGCCTTTGACTCTGTCGGACAAGAAATCGATCCAGATAAACACGATGTCCTTTCGCAAATGCCTGGAAAAGAAGGTTTTGTCGTGCAAGAATTTGAAAAAGGTTACATGCTCGGTGATAAAATCCTCCGTCACGCGAAAGTTATTGCGGGAAGTGGAGAAGAATAAAAAAGTTTCTCAGTTTTAAAAAACCCAAAGTTTTGAACTTTGGGTTTTATTTAAATTAAATATTCGTATAAATACTTTTTATTTTTCCATTTCTACCTTATTCAAGTTTTCATCAAAAAATACAACTTCATTTTCTTTCTCAAACTCTTTCATTGTATTAGTCAAATTTTCCAAAATTCCCCACTCGTTATTAAAATTAGGACATTCGTCATCATTTGTTATTAAATCTACAACTTCTGTTATATATTTTGGATTTTTATAACCCCACGAAATTGGTCTTGGTTCAAAATGCCTACGATAACCATCAATTGCTATTCCAAACATTGTCACACAAGGTATTTTTTCTCCAACTTCGATTTTGTGATTTGGTAAGTTTTTTAAAGTAATTTTTTGACAACCCCAAATCAGTTTTTGATTTTCCTCTGAACACATATTTGCCAAGGCAATAATTTTAATCGGATTAATATCAATAATAATTGCTGGAACTATCAAGCCATTTTTATAAACCGTAGTATTATTTATACTTACTACAAAAAACATAAATAGCAGTCCAACAACAGCGACGATACTTCCCCAAATCCAATGTCCTATTACAAACAAATAGATTGAAAGTCCGAGTATTGTAAGCAATACTAAGATGAGTTTATTTCTAAATTTAGTGGTTTGTTTTGCATACTCATCAAATTTTTTGATTTGCTTTTTGTCTGGCTCAATATTCATTGCCCTTGAGGCAATAGAAAAATTTATATTTTCTCCTGTATCCCCAATATTATTCATAAAAAATTATTTGTTAGTAAATATAAAGTTATAGTATCAATTTCTGTAAAAAAGTCAAAAAAATTCCCCAACAAATGAGAGGGAATTTTTATGTTTTCATAAAAAATTATTCGAGTTCTTCTGCAACTTTTCCAGCGATTTTTATCGAAGGAGTGAGGGTTTTTGCTCCTGGTTTCCAGAGAGCAGGACAGGCTGTTCCTGGATTCGCTTCCATATATTGAAGGGCTTCGACTTTTCGGAGAAGTTCTTCGCTGTTTCGTCCGAGTGGACCGCTAGTAATCTCGATACCTCGGCAGACTCCTTCTGGATCGATGATGAAAGTTCCTCGTCCAGCAGTACCATCTTCACCGAGTACATTGTAGGCTTCTGCGGTGTCGAGAGTGTGGTCTGAGAGCATTACGTATGGGAAATCTTTCATAAGTCCTTCGTGTTGAGTCCAGGCTTTATGAGAGAAAACTGTATCAGTAGAAATCGCGTAGACATTTATACCGAGAGTATCAAATTTTTCTTTGGCTTTTGCCATATCTTTGAGCTCAGTTGGACAGACAAAAGTGAAATCTGCAGGGTAGAAAAAGAGGATATTCCATTTTCCTTTGAGGTTGTCGCTTTTGACTTGGATGATATCGTCCTTGGTAGGATCGTAGGCAGGGAGGTCAAAGAGAGGGGCTTTTTCGTCAATTTTTACTTGACTAAAAAAGAGAGTATTTTCATCACAACAAGACATAATATAAAAAAATTAAAAATTAAAAAGTGTATTTAAGGATTTTATTTCCCAAGCATTGCTCGAAACATCCAGGCTTTTTTCTCGATTTCTTTTTTGAGACCGATAATTAAATCCTGAGTCACGTGGTCATCTTCTGTATTTTTGATAAAGGTGTGCATTTCGTCTGAGATATGCTCTAAATCTTTCAAAACTGCGCCTTGCATCTGTGGAGCCGTCATCGGAAGTGAATATTCTTGAAGGCTGGTTTCAGTGAGATAATCAGCGAGTTTTGACATTGGAAATTCTTGAAGGGCTCGTACTCGCTCAGCGATTTCATCGATTGACTCAGCGAGAAAAGTATAAAGATCTTCAAACATTTCGTGATTGTCCTCGAAGACAGGGCCAACTACATTCCAGTGACAAAATCGTGCATTTTGTGCTGTCACTGTAAAGGCTGCAAGCAGGTGATTGAGTGCTGAAGTAGAGAGATTTTTCGTTTCTTCATTCATCATAATTTTCAAGATTAAAAAGTAAAATTAGGAAGATTTCCTAACAATTTCTATTGTATGAAAAAGTATTTTTTTGTCAAAAGATAATGAGAATAATTCTCAAAAGTGAATTTTCTCTTGCTTTTTTAAAAAAAATATACATAATCAGAATATGCGAAAACACCAATATCTTGACATCATCTGCTCCGTTTGTGATTGCAATCATCGTACTGCTGAGGATATTTTTTTGCAGGTCAAAAAATCACACCCAAAAGTCGGGAAAGCTACAATCTACCGAAACCTCGAAAGTCTCGCCGAAGAGTGAAAACTCCGACGTGTGCCAGGACTTGGTGGTAAAACATATTATGAGTGTAACATAAAATCACACGCACATTTGATCGATGATACGCGCGAGTGCTGTACGGATTTTCCGATCGAAAATATCAAGGTAAAAAATATCCCAGAAGGGTATGAAATTTCGGAAATCTGTATTCATATCGCTCCTAAAATTCCTTAAGTATGCAAAATTCTCTTCAACTTTCTCATATTTCTAAAACTATCGGCAAGACAAAAATTCTTGACGATATTTCTTTTGATGTCAAAAAGTGAAATGTTTTTGGGTTTATCGGTGCTAATGGTGCTGGGAAGACGACAACTTTGAAAATAATTTTGTGAATCTTGGAGCCGACAGAGGGGGAGATAAAAATTTTTTGAAAAAATCCAAGCGAGCAAGTAGTCCAAAAGAAAATCGGATTTATGCCGGAGCAGACCTATTTTTATAAGTTTTTGACCGGCGAAGAATTTCTCGACTATTCGGCATCATTTTATAAAATTTCAAAAGATATTCTCAAAAAAAGAAAAGAAGAAGTTTTGAAAAAAGTGGGACTTTTTGACGCTCGCAAGAAAAAACTCTCGACCTATTCAAAATGAATGCTCCAGAGAATTGGGATTGCACAGGCGATTGTGCATGATCCAGAGATTATTTTTCTCGATGAGCCGATGAGTGGACTCGATCCGATTGGTCGTGTGATGATAAAAAATATTATTTTAGAACTCAAAAATCAAGGAAAAACCATTTTTTTCAATTCCCACATTCTCTCGGATGTGGAAGTTTTGTGTGATGAGTTTGCTATCATTCATAAATGAAAAATCCGAGCAAAAATGCCGATAAATGAACTCAAAAATTCACTTGAAGATTTTTTTCTTCAAACTATAGAAACGAGCAAAAATTAAAGAGTATTTGAGCGAAAATAGTTTTTTCATTGTTATTTTGAATCTATTTTAGAATCCCTGAAAACTATCGTAATTTCACTAAATAATCATTCCAGGCTCTTATTTAGGATTATAGAATATTTTCTGGAGATCCTGAAACAAGTTCAGGATGACAAAAAGTATAAAACATAAAAATGGACAGTTATTAAATAAAATATGTACAATTTTATAAAAACGGACAATTATTATATCATATATGCACAAAAATAAAAAAATTCTTGTTGGACTTTCTGGTGGTGTGGACTCAGCCGTGTCGGCTTATCTTTTGAAAGAAGCGGGCTATGAAGTCTCGTGTGGATTTATGATTAATTACCTCGACGAAGAAAATCCAAACTGCACAACGAAAAAAGATCTTGAAGAAGCGAAAAAAGTCGCAAAATTTCTGGATTTACCACTCTATACTTTTGACTATCGAGACGAGTATGAGACTCGGATTGTGGAGTATATTTTCCGAGAATACGAAAAAGGAAACACGCCAAATCCAGATGTTTTTTGTAATAATCTTGTTAAATTTGATCTCTTTCTCGAAGAGGCGCTTTCGCTCGGGTATGATGCGATTGCGACTGGACACTATGCAAGAATTGTCGATGGTAAACTCTACCGCGGACTCGACCCCAAAAAAGACCAGTCATATTTTCTTTCGCGGTTGTCGGATTTTCAGATTTCAAAGGCGATTTTCCCGATTTGAGAACTTGAGAAATCCAAGGTTCGAGAAATCGCAAAAAAAGCAAACCTTCCAAATGCCGACCGCAAGGATTCACAGGGGCTTTGTTTTATCGGGAAAGTGCCGATGAAAGAATTTCTTGCGCAAAAAATTAAAGACAATCCCGGAGATATCATTGATACAAATGGAAAAATCCTTGGCAAGCATCTCGGTGTGCACAGATATACGATTGGACAGCGAAAAGGGATAGAAATTGGCGGTGGCCCAGCGCTTTTTGTCGTCAAAAAAGATGCCGAAAAAAATCAAATCACGGTCGGCATAAAAGATGAACTCACGCTTTTTTCAAAAGACTGCATGATTTCTGACTGGAAAGGAGATACCTTAAAAGAAAACACCACCTACCAATCCAAAATCCGCCACGGACAAACGGACCAAAATTGTACCATAACTGTCCAAAATAACGAAAAATACACCGTCAATTTTGAAAATCCCCAAAGAGCCATCGCTCCGGGGCAGATTTGTGTGATATATGATGGAGAGAGGGTTTTGGGAAGTGGAGTGATAGAGAAATAACTTTCCACACTTTCTCCGCTTTATAATTGACAAAATCATTTTTTTTCATATTATATCGACATATATTTCACGAGCAAGATGAAATCCCTATTTTCATTTTGCCATTTTTCTATAATTTTCTTCTATGACAAAACCAGCAGACAATCATCTAGATGACTACTATGCAAATATACAAAAGACTACTGACACTACAAAGGATACTAAGAAAAAATCCCTCAAACTCAAAAAGCCAGTCGTCAAAAAAAAGGCGACAGTGGTCAAGAAAAAAGATGATGCTGATGACAAAAAAACACCAGTCGTAAAAGCAAAAAAGCCAGTCAAAATCATCAAAAAATCACAGACGGCGAAAAAATCTGAAACCCCTGTAACCAAAACCCCAGAAAAACCAAAATCAAAAGTGCGACTTGTCGAGCGAGAGCATGCGAGCAAGGGGCTTTTGCGATCTGTCATGGGTGGGAAGAGGCATGAGAAAAAAGAAGAGTCCTCAAAACCAGTGATTTCTTTTGAGGCCACTGATACCACCTTCAAGCCACTCGAAAATCGTCCAGTCATGAAAACACCAGAAGAAGAGCGACGCGAGCAAAGACGACAAAATCGCCGACGATGACCACGAAATGACAATAGAAACCGAACACGAAATGAAAATTCACAAACTGAAAATACCGAGCGAAATGATGGAAAACTGCGAAATGATTCAAAGCCAATTTTTCAAAGAGATATCGGGTATAGTGACCCAGGACGAGACGGGACAAAACGACAAGGAAGAAAAAAATATCGCGGAGAAGAAGGACGAAAACGGCGAATCAAAAGTGTCGGTGGTGATATGGACGATGGAACTTTCCGCCGATCACACAAGACCGTTAAGAAAAAAGAAAAGTCAGCAGAAGATGTCAAACAAATTCTCGTCGATCGTACTGGACAAGAGGTTTCGATCGGTGATGTCATCTCAGTAAAAGAGTTTTCTGATAAAATCGGTATCCCAGTCGCAAAAATCATCGCAGAGCTGATGAAAAATGGTGTACTTGTCAATCTCAACGCACAAATCGACTATGACACTTGTTTCCTTATCGGTGAGACTTTTGATATCAAAATCGTCAAAGAAATCTCAGAAGATGTGGCAGTGACGGACCTTATGGACGGAAATATCGAAGATCTTCTCAAAGAAGATGAGAGTGAAAATCTCGAACCTCGATCGCCAATTATCTCAGTCATGGGGCATGTTGACCACGGAAAGACTTCGATTCTCGACTATATCAGAAAATCGCAAGTTGCCTCAGGTGAGGCCGGAGGTATCACTCAAAAAATTGGTGCTTACCAAGTCGAAAAAAATGGATCAAAAATCACTTTCCTTGATACACCAGGACACGAGGCCTTTACTATCATGCGAGCGCGAGGTGCGAAATTGACAGATATTGCTGTCATCGTCGTCGCGGCTGATGAAGGTATGAAACCACAGACGATTGAGTCGATCAATCATGCCAAAGAGGCTGGAGTGCCGATTATCATCGCGGTCAACAAAATGGACAAACCAGGAGCCAATGTCGATCTCGTAAAGGGGCAAATGGCAGAGCAAGGACTCCAACCAGAAGATTGGGGAGGAGATACGGTTGTTGTGCCAGTCTCAGCGCACACAGGTCTTGGTATCGACACACTTTTAGAGATGATCGTCCTCCAAGCAGAAATGCTCGAACTCAAAGCCAATCCAAATCGTCCAGCCATTGCGACGGTTATCGAGGCAAATCTCGATCCAAAACAAGGTTCGACAGCGACTATTCTCGTCAATACCGGTACTATCAAAAAAACCGATCATATCGTATGTGCGAGCGCGAGTGGTAAAGTGCGAACTCTCAAAGACTTTAATGGAAAAAATATCGATGATGCGGGTCCAAGTGTACCAGTACAGATCACTGGACTTTCAGAAGTCGTCGAAGGTGGAGATATTTTACAAGTCGTCTCATCAGCAGATATCGCGACCAATCGTGCAAAAGAATACGCTCTTGCAAAAAATACGAAATCGATTCACGCCTTTGAAGGAGCATCACTTAATATGCTCATGTCTCGGCTCAAATCTGGTGCTCTCAAACAACTCAAAATCGTCCTCAAAACTGACAGTGGTGGTTCACTTGAAGCCTTGAAGGCAGCCCTTTCAAAACTCTCAACCAACGAAACACAGGTGACCTTTATCCACGCAGCAGTCGGAGATATCAGCGAGTCTGACGTGATGATGGCAGGAACTTCGCAAGCCCTTCTTATCGCCTACAATGTCGATGTCGTCGCACAAGCAAAATCAGCCCTTTCTCAATCACAAATCGAGTTTATTAATAAAAAAGTCATCTACCATATCATCGAAAAAGTCGAAGCGATTATCACGGGTATGGTCGACCTCAAGATGGAAGAACTCGAACTCGGAAGTGCTACGGTCAAAGCGATTTTCTACACTGGAAAAAACAATGAAATGATGATTGTCGGACTCGGAATCGATGAAGGAAAAATCGAAAATAAAGCCAAGATCCGTGTCATACGGGACGCTCACAAAGCCGGAAGCGGTGAAGTCGCCAACCTTAAAAAAGGTCCAGTCGATGTCGCCGAGGCAGAAGCCGGAGAAGAATGTGGTATCAATTTCAAATGAGATGTTAAAATCGAAGTCGGAGACACGATGGAATTTTATAAGATGGTAGAACGAAAACAATAAGAAAAATTTGAAAAATAAAAAATCCTCTTACGATAAGTAAGAGGATTTTTTGGATTTTAGTGTGAGGTATTTTAAAGAAGGATTATTCTTTAAAAATTTGAACCCCATCACCATAAAACCCATGTTTGATATCAAAGGATAACCAGCCATATTTTGTATTTACTCTTCTTTTTGTTAAAAATAACATGAGCCCTAATAATATAATTTTATTACTAGGACCAATATATTCTACCCATGAATCAGATGTATTTGTTTCTGAGTAGTGAATATTTTTTCTTTTGAGAAGATTAAAACAAAACTTGTTTTCCTTGATTATTGGTTTTTTGTGCTGATCACACGGAGTTGAAACCTTTACCGAATAGGATTTAGGGTCATCTACACCTACGAAGTCAAGAGTTCCTATAATTTCACCGCATGATATACACGTAATTGGTCCACTCATTTTTTTCTCCTATAATTACTCGAAATGGAATTACATTATATATATTATTTATTTAATGTCAAGAATTTAATTTGTTTTACTCTCCTTTCAAACTCTCCTCAATATCCGCTCGTACTTCACTCACCATCGCGACATCACGAATATCAGCAAAGTGCAAGTCTGGCAGTCCAGATTGGCGGACGCCGTATACTTCACCAGGACCTCGTAATTCGAGGTCTTTATTTGCAAGAATAAATCCGTCATTGGTTTGCTCCATGGCTTTGAGGCGGTCGGTTTTGTATTCTTTTGTCGTAAAAAGATAGCAATAACTCTGGTGCTCGCCACGACCGACACGACCGCGAAACTGGTGGAGTTGAGAAAGTCCAAATCGCTCACTTCATTCGATGCACATAATGGTCGCATTTGGATTGTTGACGCCGACTTCTACGACTGAGGTTGACGAGAGAATCTGTATTTTTCAATCATAAAAATCTTGCATGATTTGATCTTTTTCTTTGGCTTTCATTTTTCCGTGAATGAGTCCTACAGAAAACTGCGGAAAGATCATCTCCAACTGCTCAAACATCTGCGTTGCAGAAGCGACATCAAGGGTTTCGGATTCTTCGACAAGTGGTGAAATCCAGTAAACTTGTCGGCCCTGCTCGACAGACTCGGTAATCCACTTATAGACTTCTGGTCGCTGATATTCTTGGACGACTTTTGTGTGGATTTCCTTTCGTCCAGCAGGGTACTCGTCTAGTACTGATATATCTTGGTCGCCGTAGAGCGTCAGCGCGAGCGACCGAGGAATTGGCGTCGCAGTCATATTGAGAATATGGGGGATTATATTTTTTTCTTTTTCCACCGAATTTTCTATTTGCGAAATATTTTTTTCTAAAATCTCTCGCTGTTTGACACCAAATCTGTGTTGCTCATCGATAATAGCGAATCCGAGGTTTTGAAATCCGACAGCGTCTTGTACGAGTGCATGTGTCCCAAAGACGATTTCCACTTCTCAATTTTTGAGTCGCTCTTGGGTGAGTTTTTTATTTTTTGCGGTCAGTGAGCCGACGAGGAGGTCACTCGAAATCTGATATTTCATCAAAAAATCTTGTGCATCAGCAAAATGTTGGCGGGCAAGAATCTCTGTCGGTGCCATAAAAACCACTTGAAAAATAGGATTTTCTGGATTTTTTTCTCGCCAAGTCAAGATGCTATGAATCGTCACCAAAAGCGCTACAACAGTTTTTCCAGTCCCGACATCACCTTGGAGCATTCTCGACATCGGATAGGGATTTTCCATATCTTTGAGAATCTGAAAAAGCACGATTTTTTGCTTGTCAGTCAGAAAAAAAGGCAACTCTCAGATCAATTTTTTCATCAAATCCGCATCAAGTCTAAGTGAGTGCGCCGAGTGAGTGCTACCGTGTTGGAGATTGTATTTTTTCTCGATTCCACGCTTTTGAAAAGTAAAAAGTTCGCGGTAAGCGAGTTCGGTTTTTGCTTGTTCCCAGTCGCTTTTTGATTTTGGAAAATGAATCGCATACACGCTGTCAGCAAAACTTCGAAACTCTTTTTTTGCAAGGATTTTTGCATCAATATTTTCTGGAAGGAGAGAAATATATTTTTTTAAAAGTGCCATTTTTTTGCCAATCCACACTCCAGAGATATAATTTACATCGCTGTAGACCGGTGCGAGTTCTTGTCGATTTTCTTTGTAGTGCTCGATTTCTGCATTATTCATCGAAAGTTTTCCATATTCGTATTTTGGCTGACCATACACGACGACGCGATCACCCGAATGATACTGCTGTAAAAGAAATTTTCTATTAAACCACACGAGTTCCATGTACGAGTCATTTTCGTCGATGAGCACACATTTGATAAGAAGTTTATTGTTTCGTGTCCGCTCGCTGGTGAGGAGTTCGATTTTCGCGACAAAACTTTGTTTTTCTTTGACATTTGCATTTGCAAAAATACTCGTGATCTGACTTTTGTCCTCGAGATCGCGCGGGTACATCGAGATAAAATCATTGACTGTTTCGATTCATCACCCATTTAATTTTTTGATGTAGGCGTCGGTGGTGTGGAGGAGGGATTTTGTGAGTTTCATATTTTTTGAAGTTTGAAGAATTTTTTAAAGATTCTGAATCAAGTTCAGAATGACAATTCTGAGAAAATTATACAAAAAAAAAGCCCCTTTGCAAGGGCTGATTGGAGAAAAATTATTTTTCTTGTTTATTTGGGAGTTTGAAATTGTCAAAAAGGAGTTTTCCGATTTTTTCTACCGTTTCCATATCATATTGATTATTTTCAACTCGTCCATAAACATATGTGTAAATTTTTGATAAATCTACGGATTGAGAGAAGTTTAACCATTTATTGTTTGAGACTCTAAGCTCAGATGTTTTTGTTACTCCTTCATTTTCGAGTGCATATACAGTTTCATCGGAGAGATTCTTCGATAAATTTTTTAATGCCATTTTGATTTCTCCAACATTTTCTACTTCCATTTTTTGAAGTTTTTCTTGAACCGCTTTTGCATCCTTAAATCCTCCGTTTTCTTGAGCTTTTTCAATAAGTTCATTTTTGTCTTTTACATGATATGCTTCGATAAACATATCAATATTTGCTTAATACATTCAATATAAAAAAAAGTTTTTTATGAACTCTCAGTCAGAATTCACGATTTATAATTCAAAACGCAGGAAATAAATTTAAATTTCAAATGAATGAAGACGGAAGTGGAACATTGACTTATCAAAAGAAATTGTGGAATGGAAAAATGGGGGCACCAAAAAAACTCGATGTGCCTACTGAAAAGAT